>JANWKW010000168.1 GCA_025451135.1 Vulcanimicrobiia bacterium
TCGTGACCGCCGCCCAGGCCGGCACCGCGCTGGCGGCCGACCGCGTCGATCTCGTCGATGAAGATGATGCACGGCGCGGACTTCTTGGCCTGGTCGAACAGATCGCGCACGCGCGACGCACCGACGCCGACGAACATCTCGACGAAGTCGGACCCGGAGATCGAGAAGAACGGCACGCCCGCCTCGCCCGCGATCGCACGGGCCAGCAGCGTCTTGCCGGAGCCCGGCGGGCCGAGCAGCAATACGCCCTTGGGGATGCGCGCGCCGAGGGCCTGATATTTCTTGGGGAACTTTAGGAAGTCGACGATCTCGCCCAGCTCTTCTTTGGCCTCGTCGACGCCGGCGACGTCGGCGAAGGTGACCTTCGGACGGTTCTCCGAGAGCATCTTGGCGCGCGACTTGCCGAACGACATCGCCTGGCTGCCGCCGCTCTGAGCCTGCCGGAAGATCAGGAAGACCAGCGCGATGATGATCAGGAACGGCAGTATGCTGAAGATCGTCTGGACGAACGAGGTATTGGCCGGCGCGTCGTAGCTGACGGCACCGCTCTTGACCTTCTTCTGGACCTCGTTGACGAAGGCCGTATCGATCGGGGGAAGCGCGACCGTGTAGTCGCTTCCGTTGGACAGTTTACCGCTCGCCTGCCGGTCGATCGCGTGGAAGGACGTCACCTGGCCCGCTTCGAGCTTGGTGTAGAACGCGCCGTAGTCCAGGCGGCTGGTGGTCTCGCCGGCCTGGAGGATGCGCGAGACCAAGAACACGACCAGAACGGCGGCGAAGACCACCAGGAGGAACGACCGAAGATACTTGTTCACGATGACGCTTAGACGACCTTACTGGGTGAAGACCCACGAGCGCAGCTGCGCGAGGTAGGGCAGGTTCCGGTAGAGTTCTTGGTAGTCCAGACCGTAGCCTATGACGAACTCGTCCGGCGAGGTCAGGCCGACGTACTCCACCGGGACGTCGACCAGGCGATGGTAGGGCTTATCGAAGAGCACGCACGATGTCAGGCTGGCCGGGTTCCGCCCCCCGAGTAACGTCCGAAGGTAGTCCAGCGTGAAACCGTTGTCGATGATATCTTCGACGACGACCACGTTCCGGCCGGTGATCGGGGTATCGGAGTCCTTGAGCATACGCACCTCCCCCGAGGAGCGGGTCGCGTTCCCGTAGCTCGAGACGCACAGATACTCCACCGAGACCTCGCTCGGTCCGTCCGGCAGCCGCGCGATCGCCCGCGCGAGGTCGACCGTGACATAGAGCGCTCCCTTCAACACCCCCAGGAGCAGGAGTGGTTGCCCTTTGTGGTCGGAAGCGATCTCCCGCGCCATCCGCTCGATCGCGGCGGCGATCTCGGCCTCGCTGAAGAGCGTCCGCTCGAGCGTGCCCTCGTAGGTCTCCGTGATCTTCATTCGTGCGTCTCTACTCGTAGCCGGCCGGCCTCGATGATGAGGTCGACCCCGTCCTTCATATGGAATCGGCCGCTGCCGCCCCGTTCTAAGGCGAGCACCGCGGCCTCGACGTGCGCGAACGCGACGTCCTTGAGGCCACAATCGACCTCGACGGCATCGCGCACCTGCCTGCGCAAGCCGGCCCGGGAACTTGCGGCGTCCTCGTGAGCGGTCAGCTCGGCCGCCCGGGCGATCGCTCCGTCGAGGCCCGGGAAGAGCGGCCGCAGACCGGTCAGTGCCTGGCGCACCGCGTTGCGGCGCAGCTCCGCATCGGCGTTGGTCGGGTCGATCGCGTAGGGCAGTGCCTCGGCGTGGCAGTAGGACCGCAGCTCCTCGGCCGGCTGGAGCAGCAGCGGCCGGATCAGATCGACCCCGGCGGCGAGCGGCCGGCGGGCCGGCATCCCGGCCAGGCCGGCCGGCCCGGTCCCCCGGAAGAGCGCCAGCAAGACGGTCTCGCTCTGGTCCTCGGCATGGTGGGCGGTCGCGATCGCGCCCGCTCCGGCGTCGCGGGCGATGGCGACCAGGGCCGCATAGCGCGCGTCGCGCAGCGAGGCTTCGTCGGACGCATCGCCGGCCAGCGAGACGGCCCGGACCGGCAGGCCGAAGGTCGCGCCGATGCGGAGCACGACGCACTCGTCCTGCCAGGCCGACGCGCGCGTGCCATGATTGACGTAGGCCAGCGTCAGATGCAGATCGAGCGCCGGTGCGAGCGACGCGAGCGCGGCCGCGAGTGCGACCGAGTCGGGCCCGCCGCTGCAGGCCACCACGATGCGCTCGCCCGCGCGAACGACGCCGCCGCGAAGGATCGCGTCGTGAAGGGCTCGCTCGGGATGGGCGCCGCGCACGGCTAGCGGACGTGTCTCGCGATTTCGCGTTGGACGTCGCGTTTGGCGGTGTCGGCGCGTTTGTCCCAGAGCTTCTTGCCGCGCGCGACCCCGATCTGGACCTTGACCTTGCCGCGCGTGAAGTACATCCGCAGCGGCACGATCGTCAGACCCTTCTCCGCGACCTGGGCTTTGAGGCTCTTGATCTGCTCCTTGTGCAGCAGCAGTTTGCGCGGGCGCAACGGTTCGACGTTGGAGAACGAGCCTTCTTTGTACGGATTGATGTGCAGGCCCATCAACCACGCCTCGTCGTCTTTGATGCGCGCGTACGCCTCTTGCAGCGAGATCCCGCCGGCGCGAATCGACTTCACCTCGGTGCCCGTCAGCACGAGCCCGGCTTCCATGCTGTCGAGGATAGCGAACTCGTGCCGCGCGCGCCGATTGTCGTAGGCCGGTGTCGCCTTGAGCTTCTCGGCCGCGGCATCGGCTTGCCGCGCCTGTTTCATCTTCGCCACGGGGTTACGCTTTCGGGGCGGCCGGGTTGCGGCGATCGTTGGCGGCGTGGATCGGGGCGCGCGAGACGAACTTGCCTTCGCCTTCGAGCAGAACGGTGCCGGATGCGTCGGTGACGCGGGCTTCGAGGAAGAGCACCTTGTGGCGTTCCTCGGCGACGCGGCCGGTGATCACCAGAGGTTCGCCGAGCGGGACCGGCTTGCGGAAGCGCGACGCCAGGCTCGCGGTGACGCCGCGGTGTCCGGCCGCGCCGGCCGCGTGGGCCATCGCTTCGTCGAGCAGGGCCATCGCGATGCCGCCGTGCGCGATCCCGCGCCAACCCTGGAACTCCGGCGCCAGCGTGACGTCGGCGCGGACGCCGTCGCCGCTGCGCTCGAAGTGGAGATGCATGCCGATCGGGTTATCCGGACCGCAGGCGAAGCAGTTGCCGTCGTCGATCGGGACGTCGCTCTCGCTCACCGGCCGACCTCGAGACGGGTCGCGAGGTAATCGGGCAGATGCGCGTCGTGCATCTTGTGCTGCACCTCGCCGATCGGGTATTCGTAGCGGATCCATTCGACTCGGCGGAGGGCGGGTTCGAAGAAGACGAACGATGCGAGCGGGTTGAGATCGCGGGGCTGGCCGACCGACCCGACATCGACGACGTAGCGCCTGCCCTCTTCGAGGAGCAGTTCGCCGCCGTGCTGCATGTGCTTGTGCGAGATCGAACCGTCCGGTTCGAGCGCGTAGTACTCCGCGATGTGGGTGTGGCCGACGAAGACCAGCGGCGCGTCGGTCGCCTCGAACGCGCGGGCGGCCGAACGCTTGTCCAGGATGTACTCGAAGTAGTTCTTGGGCGCGCCGTGCACCATCAGGAAATCCGGATAGCGCAGCTCGTACGACAGCCCGTTGAGCCACTGCCGGTTCTCGGCATCGATCACGTTCTGGGTCCAGGCCATCGCGGCTTTGGCGACCTCGTTGAAGTACTCGACGCCGAAGTTGTCGATGGCCGCCAGATCGTGGTTGCCGAGCACGCTCGCTTCGGCGCGCTCGCGCAGGATGGCGATGCACTCGTTCGGATTGGGACCGTAGCCGACCGTATCGCCCAGGCACAGGATGCGGTCCTGCGGGTCGATCAGGGCGAGTGCGCGCTGCAGCGAGTCCAGATTGCCGTGGATGTCGGAGAGGATCGCGTAGCGCACCGGACGATCGGTCATGCCGGCACCTTCGCCGCCGCCTCCCGGAAAGCCGCCGCGAAGGCGGTCCGCATCGGCGCGGTGCCGACCGTGACGCGGATGCAGCGGTCGAGCGGGGGTGCGCCCGGCTTGCGGATCCAGACGCCCTCCGCCAGCAAGGCTTCCACGATCGCGACCGCCCGCGCGACGCCGCCGACGTCGACGCACACGAAGTTGGTGCGCGACGGCACGGCCGCGAAGCCCAGCTCGCGCGCGAGCGCTTCATACTCCGCGCGGCCCGCGGCCGTCTCGGCGACCACGTACGCGCGAAACGCGTCGTCGCGCAGCGAGGCGAGCGCGCCGATCTGCGCGTTGCGGTTGACGCCGTAATGCAGGCGGATCTTCTGGAACGTCGCGACGGTCTCGGGGTGGGCGAGCGCGTAACCGATGCGCGCGCCGGCCATGCCGTAGGCCTTCGAAAAGGTCCGCGTGCGCAGCAGGTCCTCGTCGAACGCGTTCGGGAGCAGCTCGCCGGGTTCCACGAAGTCCGCATAGGCCTCGTCCAAGAAGAGCATCGTGCCGGCCGGAAGCGCGGCGCGAAAGCGCGCGATCTCGACGGCGGGGTAGAACGTACCGCTCGGATTGTCGGGGTTGGCCAGATAGACCATGGCCGCCGAGGTCGCGTGCGCGGCCGCCGCCAGACCGTCGAGATCCGGGCGGTCGTCGCCGCGATACGGGACGCGCACGAGCGTGCCGCCGTAGCCTTCGACGTGGTAGTCGAAGGTCGGGTAGGTCCCGCGCGAGGTCACCGCCGCCGCACCCGGCGCGACGAATGCGCGCACCGCCAGACCCATCAGATCGTCGATGCCCGAACCGACGCTGACGTGGGCGGGCGTGCAGGCGTGCTTCTGCGCGATCGCATCGCGCAGATCGAGCGAGTCGGGATCGCCGTACCATGCGGTGCGCTCGAGTTCGGCGGTCATCGCCGCTACCGCGCTCGGCGCCGGGCCGAACGCGCTCTCGTTGGCTCCCAGCCGCAGTAACTCGTGCAGCCCCCGTTCGCGCATGATACGTTCGGGCCCGACGAACGGCGTATTGGCGGGCAGCGCGGCGACGATCGGAGCGGGACGGAGCAATTCAGCCAAGGCCTCCGGAGAGA
>JANWKW010000169.1 GCA_025451135.1 Vulcanimicrobiia bacterium
GATGCGGATCATCGACGCCGCTCTACTGGCCGGCGCTCTTCGCGTCCTCGCAGTAGTGCCTTAATGCTGTGGGTTCTGCAGGCTCCTTTCGCGCTCACCGCTGGCGGTTTGCGGCACATTTCCGGCTTTCGACTGCGGCGCTCCCGGTAAGAGGAGCCTCTTTCCCTGACTCCTAAGACTCTGAGGAGGAATGTGTTGCCCGCCGAGCGGGCATACCTCTCTCTCGGAGGAACGACATGCGCTTTCGGGTTGGCTTCCTTTTCTTGTGCTCGGCGCTGGCGCTGGCCGGCTGCTACACCAGAACCTCGACCACCACCACGACGACGGCCTCGGCCAAGCCAATGGCCACCGCGACGTCGGGAGCTCACGCGCTCGCCTACGTCCCCATGAATCTTGGGCTCGCGGACAACGGCACGTGGACGTCATCGGCTTCGTCGACGCAGATGGCGATGAAGAAGACCGCCTCTTCGGGCGCGCCCGTCACATATTGGGCGAGCCTGTACAATAGTCCACAAGACCCTAAATGCGATGGCGGGGAGTCGGTCTTCGGGCCGATTGCTGTGCCTAACGGGCACCTCGCGGGCGGGAAGGGCAACGGCAAGGCGAACCTGCTCATGATCCGGATATGTAAGGGCGGCGAGTACTACCCGCTGCCGTATTACAATCCCGAGCCCCAGTCGGCAAAAGTCACCGCCGACGTGCCGATGAATCTCGGCCTCGTCGACGATTCGGCTGCGATGGCCGCGAACGGTAGCCCGGGGACCCCTGCGTCGCAGTCGCTCTGGATGTCCTATGGATGGACGAAGGCGGATGCAGGTTGCGGAAAGGCTCACGACCTGTGGGACGACTCGATCGTAGACGGGCGAGTCGCGGGCACCGAACCGACGACGGGCAAGACGCTCTACGTCACGCTATGCAAGGGCAAGGGGTTCCCGACCGGCCACCAGGATCCGAATCCTAAGCCGGGGCAACATCTGATGGTTCCGCAGAAAACTCGATCGTAGCCCGCGGTCCGAGGGCCTTTTCGATGAGGCGCAAGGTCTCGCTCCCGATCGCATCGGGAGCGAGGAACTTGTCGTAGTGTTTCTTCGCTCTGACTGCGGCCCGGAGCGCATCCACAGCATCCGTTTCCCGCTGCGTCCGCGCATAGACGTCGGCGAGACGCTGGTACGCGATGGCTTCGTGCGTCGGCGTTCCTTGACGTCGCGCCTCGTCGAGGGACGATTGAGCCGCCTCAGCACTCTCGGCGAAGCGGCCCTGTTCGAGCTGCAAATGCGCGAGTTGCGCGTATGCGGCCGGCAGGTCTTCCCGGACGCCTAGGCGCTTCTGGATCTCGATGCTCTGCCCGATGGCCCGTGCCGCGGCGTCGAGATCGCCGCGCCGTTGCTCGAGCGACGAGATCATGGTCAGAATCCCTGCGGCCGAACGATGGTCGCCGCCGGCGGCTGCCTCACGTTGACCCTCGGCCAGGAGCTCCCGCGCGCCTTCGCGATCGCCGCGCTCGTCGGCGAGTTGGGCGAGGTTGTTGAGGCAAGCGATGATGCCGCGCAGTTCGCGCGCCTGGCGAAAGACGGGAAGGGCCGACTCGTAAAGGGCCTTCGCGCCCGCGTCGTCAATGCGTTGGGCGAGTGTGCCTAGCGTGAACTCCACCTCCGCCTGTCCAACGGTGTCACCGCATCTCCCGAAGATGACGCTCGCCTCGGCACAGCGTGCTCTCGCCTGGTCGTAGTCGTCCGCCATGATCGCGAATGTGGCGAGACGTCGGAGGACCCGCGCGAACGACGCATCGCGGGGGATCGTCGACGACGAGGCGATGCCGGTCAGCCAGCTGATCGCGAGCGAGCTCAGCCCCTTCGCCTGCCAGAACGCGGCGGCATCACACGCCGTCAGCGAAACGTCGCCCGAGCGGTTCTCCATTCCCCATCGCAGCACCGCCTCGAAATTCTCGTGCAAGACCTCCATCCGCTCGAGCCAGACATCCAACGGCCACGCGCCTTCGCGGTACCGCCGCGCACGTTCGGCGACGTAAGAGTAGAACGCATCGCGTACCGCTTGAAAACGCGGATCCGACTCGGTCCGCTCTTCGACGAAGGCGCGGATGATCGGCAGGATCGACCACGCGTCCGAACGGGCTTCGCTGGAGACGAACGACTTGTCGTCCAACGTGTCGAGGGCGTCCATCGCATCGAGTGCGTCAAGCTCGAGGGCTCGCGAGACATCGACTACAGCTTCGGCATCGAACGGACTGCGGAAGAGCGAGAGCGCCGCGAGGAGGGCTCGCTCGCGCTGCTCGAGGAGACGGTGGCTCCAATCGATCGTCGCGACGAGCGTCCGGTGCCGGTCGCCCTCCGATTGGTCCTTCGATACCAGAAGACGCAGCGGTTCATCGAGATGTTCGCGCAGGGCCCGGAGCCCGAACGTAGGGGCGCGCGCGGCAGCGAGTTCGATGGCTAGCGGGACGCCGTCGAGGCGCATGCAGATGTCGCGTCCGAGCGGGTCGTCGGCCTGTGCGCGGAATCCTCGATCGGCGGCACGCGACCCGAAGAGATCCGCGCCCTCCTCGAGCGACAGCGGGGCGAGGCGATAGACTCGCTCGCCCTGGAGGTGGAGGGCCTCTCGGCTGGTCGTAAGGATGTGGGCGTTCGGGCAACGTTCGGCGAGCGCGCGGATCAGTGCGCTTGCCGGTTCGAGGATATGCTCCAGGTTGTCCGCGATCATCAAGAGGGCGCGATTTCCCACCGTTCTGGCGAGCGCATCGGCGAGCGTCTCTCCGGGCCGCTGACGGACGGCTAGCGCGGCGGCGGCCGCCCCCGCTAATGCGTCGACGTCGCTCGATCGTTCGAGCGCTGCGAACGAGATGAAGAATATTCCATCGGAGAACGTGTCCTCGAGCGCGTGGGCCGCTTCGAGCGCAAGGCGCGTCTTGCCAATACCACCCGGTCCGGTAAGCGTCGTGAGTCGATGATCGCGGACCACGTCGCCGATGTCGCGGATCTCGTTCGACCGTCCGACGACCGTCGCGATGCGCGAAGGCCGCGAGGACGCCGGCGCGCCGGTGTCGAGCGGCGGGAAGGTGCATCGCAGACCCGGAGCGACGACCTGTCGTAGATGTTCGCTGAAACGCAGGTCTCGCAGGCGCACCGCGCCGATCTCTTCCAGATCGCAGTCCTGCGGCAACGACTCCCGGGCCAACAGCGCCGCGCTTTCTCCAACGAGGATCTGCTCGCCATGAGCGATCGCGAGCAATCGGGCAACGCGGCTCAGCGCTGCCCCGAAGTAGTCACCGTTTCGGGGCCGCGCGACGGCCGACGTGATCGCCATCCGCACGCGCAGTTCGCCGATGCTCGGCGGCCATTTCGCCCGGCCGAGCGAGCGTTGTGCGGCGATCGCGGCCGCGATCGCGTCTTCCGCCCGGGAGAAGGCGCAATACGACGCATCGCCGACCGTCTTGAAAACCGTCCCACCGGCAGCCTCGACGGCCCTTCGCACGATCGCGTCGTGCTTGGCCAACGCCGTCCGCATAGCGGCGTCGTCGCGCTCCCAGAGCGCGGTGCTGCCTTCGATGTCCGTGAACAGGAACGTTACCGTCCACGTCGGTAGCGGCCGCCTCCTCATCTCCCCGCCATTGTACGCCATTCGGCCCATTGTCGCGAGTGGGGCGCGGGGACCGCCAGGGCGCCGGCCCGACTCGGCGAAGAACCGCGCGATGCATCGTTTCCAACGTTGGTTTTTCCGCGTGTCGTTGCAGGGGTGTCTCGCGCTTGCCGCCGCGGCCCTTTGCGCGGGCGCCGCTCACGCCCAGCTGCCGGCGACCCCGTCGCCCGCGCCGTCCTCGTCGCCCCTCGGGGCGTTGGCAAGACCGCCGGCGCTGGCCGCGTTCGTCAAGGGCATGACGCGTTCGGACGGGCCGATCGCGCTCTACGATAAGGACGGAGCACTTTACCTCGATCTCTCGCCGGAGAACTTCAAGCACGCATACATGATCGTCGCGTCGATCGGGGCGTCGTTCGGCGGGTTCCCGCTGGTCGGCGCGGGTACGCACATCGACGACGATCTGGTGCTGCGTTTCAAGCGCGTCGGCAGTCGCGTGCTCGCCATCGAGCCCAACCCGCATCTGCTCGCAGCGACCGATCCGGCCGCCGCGCGCGACGTCGCGGAGTCGTTCCAGGATTCGGTCTGGTCGGCCCTGCCGGTCGTCGCCGAAGATACCGCGACCGGGCACGTGCTCGTCTCCGGCGGATTCTTCTTAGGCGACCCCGCCGGCGTCTCGCGCTATCTCTCGTTGATCGGGAACTATCGCGCCGATGCTTCCCGGAGTTATCTCGACTTCGTGCGCGGATTTTCGCAGAACGATTCGATATCGGTGGCCGAGACGTTCTCGGGAAACGGCGGCGTGACGTCGGTGGCGGATCCCACCTCGGTCATGCTCAAACTGCACTACAGCATTCTGCAGCTCCCCGAGAACGACGGCTACGTGCCGCGTCTCGCGGACGAGCGCGTCGGCTACTTCGTCGCCACCCGGCGCCGTTTCGGGATCACGTCCTCCACGGGCGATCCGTACGTGCGGTACATCACGCGATGGAACCTCAAGCGCGGCCCGGTCGTATTCTATCTGACCGACGAGATCCCGGCGACCTACCGGCCGACGATCCGGCGGGCGATCTTGAAGTGGAACGATGCGTTCGCCAAGATCGGCTACCCGCATGCGGTCGAGGTGCGGGATCAACCGAACGATCCGAACTGGGATCCCGAGGACTTCCGTTACTCGACGGTGCGCTGGGCCCTCTCCGACCGGCCGCTCTACACGGCGGAAGGTCAATGGGTCGCGGATCCGTTCACCGGGCAGATCTTGCGCGCGTCCATCGTGCTGGACGGCGAGGCGATCCGGGCGCAAGCGGCGGCGGACGCGGACCTTTCGCGGGTCGACTCCGACGAAGCTTTGGAGAGGCAGCAGTGCATCGCGGCGACCGTCTGCGGCGATTACGAGTCGCGCATGGCGGCCTCGAGCGCGTATGCGCTTGCGGTGCTCTCGACGCACGGGCCGCTCGGGACCGCGCAACTCGATGCGTACATCAAGCGTCAGCTCTTCGCGACCGTCCTGCACGAGACCGGCCATGCATTCGGACTGCGCCATAACTTCGCGGCGTCGACGGCCTATCGCCTGGCGGATCTCGCGCGGCCCGGCTTCATCGCGAAGCACGGCCTGGCGGCCTCGGTGATGGACTACGTGCCGGTCTATCTGCCGCCCGGCGAACGACGCGCGGAGTTCCAGAACGTGCTCGGTCCGTACGACGCGTGGGCGATCCGGTACGGCTATCAATCGTTCCCGAATGTGACGCAGCCCTCCGACGAGCGCGCCCGCCTGGCGGCGATCGCGAACCGGAGCGGCAGCCCGATGCTCGCCTACGGGACCGACGAAGATGCGTACGGCGTCAACGCGATCGACCCGTTCATCGCCTCCATGGATCTATCGAGCGATCCGCTCGCATACGACGCGTCGCTGCTCGCCACGCTGCGCGCGGCCCAAGTGCGGCTCAACCGCGCGTCGGTGCGCGCCGACGGTTCGTACGGCGACGAGCGCGGCGCCTTCGACGCCTTGATGGGAGAGTACGCCAGGACCGCGATGCTCGCCGTCCGCTACCTGGGCGGCGTCGAGACCTCGCGCACCCACCGCGGAGAGCCCGGCGCGCGGCCGCCGTTCCGCGCGCTCCCGCGGAGCCAAGCGCGGCGGGCGTTCGATCTCCTCGACGCTGCCGTGTTCTCCGCTCACGCCCTCAACTTCGCCCCGGCGACGCTCGACAACCTCGGCGCTTCCCACGACTGGCAATGGGATTCGCCCAACCCGCTCACGTACGCGCGGGACTACTCGGTCGTCGATCAGGTCGGCGACGTGCAGGACGCCGTCCTGTATTCGACGTTCTCGGTGAACGTGATGAACCGTCTGATCGAGGCGAGCACGCGCGTGAGCGAGCCGCGTGCGACCATGTCGCTCGAGGACCTGTTCTCCTGGAGCAGCGCATCGATCTGGGATACCGTGCTCGCCGCCAGACCCGGACCCGATCCGCTCCTCCACCGCTCGCTCCAGCGCAAGTACACGGATCTATTGATCTCGCTCGCGCTGCTCGGCGGTCCGTCGAAGCGGCTGTTGCTCACGCCGATCGGGGTGATGACGTTCCGGCTTCCGCCGGCGCAAGCGCAGGAGCTGGCCCGTGCCGAATTGGAGCGGCTCGACGCCGCGATCGGCCGGCGAGCGGACGCCGGGGACGCCGCTACGCGCGCGCACCTCCGCGACGAGCGGGCGCGCATCGAAACGGCGCTGCACGCCGTGATGACCCACGGCTAGCGTCCGCGAGAGCGGCGCTGTCGCGCGCTACGGCCGAACGCGGTAGATCTCGCCGGCCCGATCGTCGGCGATGAAGAGCGTTCCGCTCGCGCTGACGGTGATACCGGTCGGCCGGCCGATGCGCGTCGAGGACGAGCAGCCCGGCTGGAAGCCGGTGACGAACGGCTGCCATTGCTTGGTCGGATCGCTCCAGTCGACGGGGGTCGCGGGGACGTCGCCGTTCATCGGCACGAAGTCGACCTCCGGGACCACGTTGCAGCCGCCGGGGGTGTGCCACGAGCCGTGGCGCGTCACGAACATCGCGCCGCGATACGGTGCGGGAAGCGCGTAGGCCAGCCCCCCGGCCTGCGCCGGATAGAACGCCGCGCCGATGATCGTCGAATAGGCCGGGAACTCGACGAGCGGAGCGACCGTCGCGGCGCATTGCGCGCCGGATGCGTACGCGACGTGGTTCTCCTCGCAGTCGGGCCAGCCGTAGTCGGCCACGCCGCCGTGCGCGGTCACGTCGTCGACGAACTCGTAGGGATGAGTGCCCGGCAAGTCGTCCTGGCCCGCGTCGCCGACCCACAGGTGCCCGCTCGACGGGTTCGCGGTCAGTGCGATGCCGTTGCGGATCCTGGTCGCCCGTTTGGTCATGGCGCCGCCGGTCGCGGTCATCTGGAAGATCGAGGCGCGGGTGGTATCGGTCTCTGCGCACGCATTGCACGACGAGCCGACGGCCACGTCGAGCAGATTCGTGACCTCGGAATACGCGACCGACGTGGTGGAGTGGACGTCGCCGTCGCTTCCGGCCGGAGGGGACCCGGTGCGGATCGATGCGATCAGGACCGGAGTCGACCGCGCCGTCTGATCGCCGTAGCCGTACGGGATCGCATAGACGCCGTGCTGCGTGCCGACGAAGATCGTGCAGAGCGACGACGAGAACGCGACGCCGTTGTCGGGGCCGTCGCCGATCGTCGCGAACGTATGCGCCGCGAGCGCGCCCGACGGACTCTCGGCGAACGGCAAGAGCGCGACGGTCGATCCGGTGGTGCCGATCAAGAGATCGCCGTTCGGTAAGCTCGCGAGTTCGCGCGGATTGGCGACGCTCGCGATCGCCTGGATGTGCAGCCCGCTCGCGACGGTCAGGCCGGCGGGCGGCGCGGGCGACGGCCCGGGCGGCGGGGTGGTGACGGGCGCGGGCGTGACGCCGAGACAGTTGGGGGCCGCGGCGCTGGTCGGCGTGGCCGTCGGAGACGGCCCGCTCGGCGTCGGGCCGGGGGTGGCCCCGCCGCCGGCGCCGCCGCACGCGACGATCAGCGCGGTGGAAGCGGCAAAAGCGAGCAGGCGACGCGATCCTCGATACACAGTGGTACGTATACCCGTTTCGTCAGCAGACGTGTGCGAACGACTTCCGAAAGGCGCCTGCATCGAGGTTCGTGACCGCGGCCAAGCGCGCCAGGCGCGGCTCCTCGAGGTCCGTGCGATCGAGCCGGATCATGTACGAGCGCGCGACCGCATAGGCTTCCGAGGTGACGTCGACATTGCGGGTGCGGATCCGGCCGGTCGCGGGATCGAGCAGGTCGGTCAGCTTCAACGGTGCGGCGTGGCCGCCCGAGAGCGCCACCAACGCCCCGCTGCCGCCGCCGAGCAGATAGCGCACCGCGCCGTAGCCGAGCGTGCGGGTGTAGTCGACGTCGAACGGCACGGGTTTCGCGCAGCGCAGTTCGTAGCCGATGTCCTTGGTGAGCACGGTCGCGTCCATGCCCAGCTCGTTCAAGCGTGCGCGCACCGCATCGCGCAGCAGCATGCCGATCGGCACGTCGGCCAGACGCACGTGACCGTACGCGTCGCGGGCGACGTCGGAGAGGCCGTCGAGCGTCTCGGTCGACATCCGCTCGACGATGCCTTCGGCGATCACGGCGACGCCGTGCGGACTACCGGCTGCCGCGCGCTTCACGATCGCGCCGACCAGCGTATCGACGATCAGCTTCACGTCGAGCGGGCCTTCGGGGAACTCTTCGGGGATGACGGCCAAGGTTGCGCCGGCGGCCTTGCACATGCCGAGCGCGAGCGCACCGGACTTGCGGCCCATCGAGACGACCAGGTACCAGCGCGTCGTCGTGCGCGCGTCTTCCATCAGGCTCTCGATGATGTTGGTGCCGACCGAGCGAGCCGTCTCGAACCCGAACGTCGGCGCGTTGTCCGGCAGCGGCAGATCGTTGTCGATCGTTTTCGGGACCGTCGCGACGCCGATGCGTCCCTTGGTCTCCATCGCGATCCGGGTGGCGCCGAAGGTGGTGTCGTCGCCGCCGATGGTGATGA
>JANWKW010000170.1 GCA_025451135.1 Vulcanimicrobiia bacterium
CGCACGCGGCGAGGGCATGCTGGTCCGGCGCGCACTGGAGTCCGACCGCCGCCGGCTCTCCTCCCACTTCTCGCCCTACCGCGGCGCGAGCGTCGAAGGCGTGGTCGTTCTCAACATCAACGAGTTGGCCAACGCGGTCAAGCCGGTGCTGCAGCCGGGCGACGAGATGCACGTGCAGGTCATGCGCGAGGGCAAGGAGCCGCATCAAGGCGTCGGCTATATGGACGACGGCACGATGATCGTGGTCGAACAGGGCCGCCGGCTGATCGGCGGGGCGGCCGACGTCGTGGTGACCAGCGTCCTGCAGACGGTCGCCGGCCGGATGGTCTTCGCCAAGCTGAAGAAGGAGGCGGGCGGATCGTGAGTTGGGCTGCGGCGATCGTCGCCGCGGGTCGCGGCACGCGGCTCGGCCGGCCGAAACAGCTGATCGACGTCGCGGGCATTCCGCTGGCCGGCTGGGCCATGCGGTCGTTGGCGGCGATGCCCGAGATCGAGGACGTGGTGGTCGTCACCGACGCGGAGTTCTTGGCACCGATGCGCGATCTCGCGCAGCAGATCTTCGGCGCGAGGCCGGTGCGCGCGGTCACCGGCGGCGCGACCCGCCAGGCCAGCGTGCGCCGCGCGCTCGACGCATTGCCCGACCGCTGCACGCACGTGCTGATCCACGACGGTGCCCGGCCGCTGGTCCGCGCCCGCGACGTGCGGGCCGGCATGAACGAGGTGCGCGAAGGCCGCGGCGCCGTGCTCGCGACGCCGGTCGTCGACACCATCAAGATCGTCGATCCGCGGACGATGACCGTCGCCGAGACCCTGCCGCGCGGCGCGCTCTGGGCCGCGCAGACGCCGCAGTTCGGCACGCGCGCCGATTTCGAGCGCGCGCACCGCGAAGCGGAACGGGTCGGCGTCGAAGCGACCGACGACGTCGCGCTGCTCGAACGGATCGGCATCGCCGTCGCGATCGTCCCATCGACCGGCGAGAACTTCAAAGTGACCGTGGAAGAAGATCTGCTTCGCGCCGAGCTGCTGCTCCGGGAGAACCTCTAACCATGCGCATCGGCCATGGATTCGATGCACACCGCCTGGTCGAAGGGCGGCGCCTGGTCTTGGGCGGCGTCGAGATCGCATTCGAGAAGGGCGCGCTCGGGCATTCGGATGCGGACGTGCTCGCCCACGCGCTGGCGGATGCGCTGCTCGGCGCCGCGGCGCTGGGCGACCTCGGCGGCCACTTCCCGGAGAGCGACGCGCGCTGGAAAGATGCCGACTCGATGGATCTGCTGGCGTTCTGCGCGGCCCAGGTCCGGCGCGCGGGGCACCGCATCTCCAACGTCGACGCCACCATCGTGGTGCAGACGCCGCGGCTCGCGGCGCACGTACCGGCGATGCGGGCGAACGTCGCGCACCGGCTCGGCCTCTCGCTGCAAGCCGTCAGCGTGAAGGCCAAGACGAGCGAAGGTATGGGCTATACCGGCGACGGCAGCGGCATCGCCGCGTACGCCGTCGCATGTCTGGAGCCGGCGTGATGACGGTCGACGCACTGGCCGCGAAGATGCAGGCATGGGGGCTGCTCGAAGCGCCCGCGCCCGAGGCCGCGCTGCGGTGGATCGCGACCTTCATCGAAGCCTACGGCGATCGCCTGACCTCGGTCGATGACGCCTACGCGCCGATCGTCGCCTTGCGCAACGAAGGCTGTCTCATCCCGGCGCTCGAGCTCGAGCGGCTGCGTTCGCGCGACGTGCTCTTCTTTCTCGACACGTTCGCGCAGCATATCGATCACCAGGCCGAACTCCGCGGCTTGGACCTGCGCCACGACATCGGCGTGATGGCCGGCGAGTTCGGGATCGCCGCGGATGCGGGCTACGACGCCGTCCAGATGGCGCTGACCGGCGAGACGTCCGGGCCGCCGCTGGAGCTGCTGGCGCCGCTGCTCGGCCACGACAGGATCCTGATGCGGATCGGCGCGGTCAACTCCAAACTGCTCCACGGCCGCGGCCTCGAGCCGATCGCCTACGGTCCCGACGGGAAGCCGTTCGAACCCCTTCGCGGCACCAAACCGCCGGAGTGAAACTCCGGCCTTTCCTTACGTGTCATCCCGAGCGTAGGGAGCGAAGCGACCGTAGTCGAGGGAGAAGGTTGACGCGTGCGGTTAGACTAGGTGGATATGGCCCGGCCCTTTAGCGCAATTCTCGGCGATCTCCGAGCGCCGCTCGAGCGCGACCCAGCCGTTCGCGGCTGGCTCGACGTCGTCTTGTCCTATCCGGGCTTCCACGCGCTGACGGCGCATCGGGTCATCCACCGCCTCCACTCCTGGGGCATCCCGCTGCTGCCGCGCTGGCTCGCGCACGTCACGCGCTTCCTGACCGGCATCGAGATCCACCCGGGCGCGCGCATCGGCCAAGGCGTGTTCATCGACCACGGCATGGGCGTCGTCATCGGCGAGACGGCCGAGATCGGCGACGGCTGCACTATCTACCAGGGCGTGACGCTCGGCGGCACCAGCCTCTCGCACGGCAAACGCCATCCGACCCTCGGCAGAGACGTGACCGTCGGCGTGAACGCGGCGGTGCTCGGCGCGATCTACCTCGGCGACGGCGCGAAGGTCGGCGGCGGCTCGGTCGTCGTCAAGGACGTCCCCGCCAACGCCACCGTCGTCGGAATTCCCGCGCGGGTCGTGCTGCAGGACGGCAAACCCGTCAAAGCGGTTCCGGATCGCCCGCAGGTGGAGATGCCGGATCCCAACGCCCAGATGATCTCCGACCTGCAGGCGCGGGTAGGCGATCTCGAACGTCTGCTGCGCTTGCGGGACGCTGGAGATCACGATGCCGCTGCGGCTATATAACACCCGGACGCGTTCGACCGAAGCGTTCGCGCCGCTCGATGGGAACCGGGTCCGGATCTACGTCTGCGGGCTGACGCCGTCGGCCCAGGCCCACATCGGACACGCGCGGTCGTTCCTGTTCTTCGACGTGCTCCGCCGCTATCTGACGTATGCAGGCTACGACGTTACCTACGTGCAGAACGTCACCGACATCGACGACCGCAGCATCGCCCGCGCCCGCGAGACCGGCGAGCACTGGTACGATATCGTCAGCGGCTACTACGCCTCGTTCAAGGCTTCGATGGCGAAGCTGGGCGTGCGAGAGCCCGACCAAGAGCCGTACGCGACCAAGTTCATGGCGCCGATCGTCGGCATGATCGAACAGCTGATCGCCAAGGGGCACGCCTACGTCGCCAAGGACGGCGTCTACTACAGCGTGCCGTCGTTCCCGCGCTACGGCGCGCTTTCCAACCGCAACACCGACGAGTTGGAGTCGGGCGCGCGCATCGAGGTCGACGAGTTCAAACGGGATCCGCTCGATTTCGCGCTCTGGAAGTTCGTCAAGCCGGGCGAGCCGTTCTGGCCCTCGCCGTGGGGCGACGGCCGGCCAGGCTGGCATATCGAGTGCTCGGCGATGTCGCGCGAGTTGCTCGATCCGGCGGGCGCCGGCTTCGACATCCACGGGGGCGGAGCCGACCTGATCTTCCCGCATCACGAGAACGAGATCGCCCAGAGCGAACCGCTGATGCCGCATCCGCCGATGGCGAACGTCTGGATGCACGGCGGCCTGCTGCTCTTCGAGAACAAGAAGATGTCCAAGTCGCTCGGCAACTTCGAACCGCTCGAGGAACTGCTGCTGCGCCACGACCCGCAGGCCGTCCGCCTGTTGTTCCTGCAGACCGGGTACAGCAAGGTGATGAACTTCACCGAGGACGCGATCGGCGCGGCCGCGCTCGGCCTAGAACGGCTGAAGGCGGCCTATCGAGCGCTGCGCGGCGCGCCGGTCCGCGCGACCGGCGACGGCGTCGCGCTCGAGGCGGCCGTGCGCGAGGCGCTCGATGCCGACATGAATACGGCCGGAGCGCTCGCCGAGCTGCACCGGGTCGCCGGTCGCGCGGGCGAGTTCGAAAAGGCCGGCACCGACGTCGCCGGCGCCTACGAGGCTCTGCTCGACGTGCTCGGCCTGACGCCGGACGCGTCGTGGCTGGTCGCGCCGGCCGCGGCGGCCTTGCCCGAAGACACGCTTGCGCGCTTGCGCGCGACCTTCGGCGCCGAGATCTCCCCGAACGGCGCGAGCGCCGAAGACGCGATCGCGCGTATCCTCGACGCGCGCACGCAGGCGCGCGCGGACAAGAACTGGGCAGAGTCCGATCGCTTGCGCGACGCGCTGCTCGCCTGCGGCATCGCGATCAAAGACTCGAAGGATGGTACCACGTGGAACGTCGCCGCAGGATAGGCAGCCCGGAGCGCCGCGCCGCACCGCTCGATTTCGACGACGTCATCTACGGCATCCACACCGTCGACGAGGCGTTGGAGGCCGGCGAACGGCTGCGCGCCATCCACATCTCGGACGATCGCAAGCGCGACCCGATGATGCGCAAGATCCTGGACAACGCCAAAGCGGCCGGCATCCCGGTGCGCTTCGAGGAGCGCACCTGGTTCGCGCAGCTTCCGTACAAAGCGCACCAGGGCTGCGTCGCGCTGGCCCAACCGTACGCGTACGCAAGCCTGCACGACGTGCTCGGCAAGCACAAGGACGGCGCGCGCCTGTTCGTGATCCTCGACCACATCACCGACCCGCATAATCTGGGCGCGATCATCCGCACCGCCGAGTCGGTGGGCGCCGACGCGGTCGTCATCCCCGAGCGGCGGGCCGCCGGCGTCAATGCGACCGTCCGCAAGGCGGCCGCCGGGGCGGCCGAGCATCTGCCGGTCGTGCGGGTCGCCAACATCGCCGACACGATCCGGACGCTCAAAAAGGCCAACATCTGGGCGGTCGGAGCGGACGCGGGCCGCGAGTCCCAGGATATGGTCGAGGCCGACCTCAACCGCGACCTGGCCCTGGTGATGGGCGCCGAGGACGGCCTCTCCCAGCTGGTCAAGCGGGAATGCGACTTCCTGGTCCGGATCCCGATGCACGGCCAGACCGAGTCCCTCAACGCGTCCGTCGCGACCGCGGTCCTGCTCTATGAGGTCCTCCGCCAGCGCCGGCCGGCCTGACCGAAGGGCCTTCGGGCCCCGCCTTCGGAGCCGAAAAGGTCCTTGACGGGAGGAGGACCTCCTCCTATACTTTCTTGGATGCGCCGCGCTCGACGGGCCACGGCTCGCGATTGGCGCGCATCGCTTTCCCCCGGGGGCAAAAGGCAGAATGGCAATGACCCAGCCCGTGTCGGATGGACTGGACTATCACGAGCGTCCCGACGAAGACCTCGTGGCCATCGCGAAGAGCGGCGACCCGCTCGCGATGGAGTACCTCCTCAACAAGTACAAGAATTTCGTCCGCATCAAAGCCAAATCGTACTTCCTGATCGGCGCCGATCGCGAGGATATCATCCAAGAAGGGATGATCGGCCTCTATAAAGCCGTTCGCGATTTCAAGGCCGACAAGCTCTCGAGCTTCCGCGCGTTCGCGGAATTGTGCATCACGCGTCAGATCATCACCGCCATCAAGACGGCGACGCGTCAGAAGCACATCCCGCTCAACCAGTACATCTCGCTGAACAAGCCGATCTACGACGAGGACAGCGAACGCACGCTGCTCGACGTGATGGCCTCGCAGAAGACCTCGGATCCCGAGGAGCTGGTCGTGACCCAGGAAGTCTCCGACGACATCCGCCAGCGCATCCGCCAGAATCTCTCGGAGCTGGAATCGCAGGTCCTCGAGTCGTATCTCGAAGGCAAGTCGTACCAGGAGATGGCGCGCGACCTCGGTCGCCACGTCAAATCGATCGACAACGCGCTCCAACGCGTCAAGCGCAAGATCGAGAAGAATCTGAGCGAATTCGAATTTTCGGCGCCCTAGCGCCGAGGATTCGATCTACATAGGGAAGAGGGCCCGGCGTGATCGCCGGGCCTTTTACTTTGCGAAGGCAGCGACGATCCGTTCCAGCACGGCGTCGCGTTCGTCGAGTGGATCGACGATGAAGATCTCGCTCTCGCGGCCCGGGGACTGCGGATCGATGCAGACGGTGACCTTGCCCTTGGCGCAGACGTCCAGGCACGACGTGCCGACTACCCGTACCTCGCCCCAGATGCCGCGCTCCTTGAGCTGCTTCTTGAGCCAGTCGCGCAAGCTGAAATCGCCGATCTTACGAGCGATCTCGGGCGTCTCTTCGGGGATGCGCTCCTCCGAGCACTTCTTGCAGACGAGCACCAGCCCGGCCCCGGCCCACTTCGGATTGACGTCTTGCATGTTCTTCCTAGAGCGGTCTGGAGCCGACGGCCGGATTTGAACCGGCGACATCCACTTTACAAGAGTGGCGCTCTACCAACTGAGCTACGTCGGCATGGTGAAGAACCGATGTCTTCAACCGGTGCCCGCCGCTATCCGGGGCGGCCCGGGCCGGCCCGCGTGGGCCGGCCGGGTCCGCGCTACTTCACGACGTGCCAGTCGTCGATGACGTATTGGGTGCCGGTCGCGGTGACCGTCAGGGTGCCGTCGCCGAAGGCGTCGACGTTGAAGGTCGCGACCTGGGTCCCGCTCTTGCCGATCGTCCCGCCGATGAACGTCGGGTTGGTCGGCGGTACGCCGGCGTTGGTGGTGACGTTGAGCGTAGCGCCGTTGGCGAGCTGGGCGTTGGTGATCGCGAGGTTCACGAGCAGCGCGCCCCGATACGTCGCGACGACCGGGATCGAGTAGGTCCCGGTCGACGTCCCGCCGGCGAGCGAGAACATCGGCGTGGCGATCGGGCAGCCGACGTTCTGCGCACCGGTCGCGATCGAGAGCGCGCCGATGGTGCCCTTGAAGCTGGTCCCCGCGTGGGTGGCGTTCCAGGTGATGGTGCCGTCGGCGTTGACCGTACGGGTGGCCGTTCCGGCGGTGCCGCCGTTCCAGCCGAACGTCTCGCCGAGGGCCGGGATGCCGGTCTCGTTGTAGCCGGCCGCATCGCTGCAGTACTGGTTCACGCCGCCGCTCTGCGCGAGCACGACCTGCTCGTTGTCGGCATCGATGGTCTTGGTACCCGCGAGCGCCAGGCTGCCGGTCGCCGTGCGATCGAAGCCGTTTGCGAGCTTCGGATAGCCGTTCGCATCGAACGTCGCGTTGCTGATCGCGCGGATCGAAGCGCGCAGCTTTGCGGCACGCTGAGCGTCTGCTAGCATTGCTCGCGATGATCCAGAAACGCGACGATCCCCGCGCCGGCG
>JANWKW010000171.1 GCA_025451135.1 Vulcanimicrobiia bacterium
CCGCGCCGGCCTTGGCCAGCCGCGCGGTCGAGCCCGGTTGGGCGATCGCCTCTTTGAGCGCGTCTTCCTGGATCGCGACCGAGCGCCATGCGGCGACCAGATCCCAGTACGCATTCTCGACGCCCGCGATCGTCTGCGACGCGGCGGCGAGCGTCTGCGCCTGCGAGACGTCCGCGCCGATGACCGCGAGCTCGATCTGGTGTCTGACCGGATTATCGCGCGCGCCCTGGAGAAGCGGCTGGGTCAGCGCGAGCTGGAGCGAGGTCGGGAAGGTCGGGTTGAACGCGTTGATGGTGGTGTTGTCGTCGAGCCGTCCGCCGCTCAGACCGACGCTGTACTGTTGACCGCCCGGGGTGATGCCGGAGAGGCCGCCCTGGATCTGCTGGCGGTTCTGGACGATCGGACCGAAGTTCGGGCCGGCGAAGAACGCGTTCTGCGGCGCTTCGCTGGCATGCGTCACCGACGGTTCGAGCATGAAGTTCACGTCGTACGCGCCCTTGGCCGCCGCGATCTGATAGCTCGCGATGCGCGCGTTGGCGGCCGAGACCGCCAGGTCCGGGTTCTTGAGCAGCGCCATCCCGATCGCGTCCTGCAGCGTGATGCCGACGAACGGCTGCGCGGTGATGCCGGCGAGCCCAGGCGCGCTCGGCGCGACCTGCGGCGCGACGTAGCCCGGCGCGACGTTCGGCACGGCCGGCATCGACGGCGCGGGCGACGGCTTCGGCACGACCGCGCGGCCGTTGGCCGGCGCGGCCGCGACCGGCATCGCGAGCGACGCCAGCAGCGCGGCGGTGAGGAGAGCGGCGGTAAGACGAGGTGACACGAGAGACTCCTATTCGACCGGCAGCGGCGCGCCGTACATTTTCGGCCGCTTCAACAAAAGGACGAGGGGCGCGAGCGCGATCGAGATGACCGCGACCCAGCGCGAGGTATCGGCGAAGGATTGGACGAGCGCTTGCGAGTCGACCATGGCGCCGAGCGTGGTCAGGGTAGCGGTGCGGTCCGTGCTCGACGCGAGCATCTGCGCGGTGGCGGGCTGCTTGTCGTTGATACCCGCCGCGAGCGTGCTCCGGTGCGCGGCGAACCCGCGCAGCAAGAACGTGATCAGGACGGCCGTGGCGATGCTGCCGCCGATCTGGCGCGAGAGGTTGAAGAACGCGCTCGCGGCCGGGACCTCCCGGGTCGGCAGACCGCCGAGCACCGCCAGCGAGAGCGGGACGAAGATCTGCGAGAGCCCGATCCCGCTGACGATCAGCGGCCAGATGAAGGTGCCGAAGTCGGCGTTCGAGGTCGTGACGTCGGCCAGCATCCAGTTCGAAACGCCCAGCAAGATGAATCCGATCGCGGTCGAGACGCGCGGGTCGATCTTTCCCGACTGCGCGAGCATCGCGGTCGCCGGGGTGAAGAGCATGATCGCGAGCGCGCGGACCAGCATGGTCTGCCCGGACATGGTCGCGGTGAAGCCGAGCGAGCCCTGCAGATACTGCGGGAGCACGAAGACCGACCCGTAGAGGCTGACGCCCAGCACCATGCCGAGCACGCTGCCGGCCGCGACCTCGCGGAACCGCAGCACGTGCAGGTCCACGACCGGGATCTTCGAGCGCAGCGTCCACCACACGAAGCCGATCAGCGATGCCGCGGAGACGAACGTCAGCAATCGGATGTTGCCGTCGTCGAACCAGTCGTAGGTCTGTCCTTGATCGAGCACGTACTGCATCGCGCCGAGTCCGGCCGCGAGCAGACCGAGGCCCGCCCAATCCAGTTTGCGGAAGGTCGGCTTCTCGATGTTGCGCAGGTAGTTCCAGACCAGGGTCGCCGACGCGATGCCGACCGGGATGTTGATGAAGAACGCCCAGCGCCACGACATGGTATCGGTCATCCAGCCGCCCAGGAGCGGGCCGATCGCGGGACCGACGATCACGCCCATCGCGAAGATGCCCATGGCCGTGCCCTGCTGCTCCTGCGGAAACGTGTCGCGCAGGATCGCCTGCGCCGTCGAGATCAGTCCGCCGCCGCCCAGACCCTGGACGATCCGCCAGAACACGAGCGCGCCGAACGAGCCGGCGAACCCGCACATCAGCGACGCGATCGTGAAGATGACAACCGACGCGAAGAAGTATTCGCGCCGTCCGAAGCGCGCGGCCAGCCACGGCGTGAGCGGGATCACGACCACGTTGGCGACGATGTAGCCGGTCACGATCCATGCACCCTGATCGACCGCCACGCCGAAGTTCCCCTGGATGTTCGGAAGGGCGACGTTGACGATGGTGGTGTCCACGATCTCGAGCAAGGTCGCGGTGATGACCGCGACGGTCACGAGGACCCTACGCAGGCCGTATTCGATGCCTGCGAACTGCTGCGTAGCCATGGAGAAGCTTAGCGGACCTTCACCGAGGCTTCGACGCTCATGCCCGGCCGCATCGGATACTTCGAAGCGTCGTACGACTTGTCGAAGACGATCTTGACCGGGATGCGCTGCGTCACCTTGACGAAGTTGCCGGTCGAGTTCTGCGGGGGGACCAACGCGTAGGTCCCCTGCGAGGCCGGGTTGATCGAGGCGACCGTGCCGGTGAACTTCACGCCCTTGTAGGCATCGACGCTGATGTCGACTTCCTGGCCGGGCTTCATCACGCCGACCTGGGTCTCTTTGAAGTTCGCGGTGATGAAGACGTCGTCGGGGATGATCGTGAGCAACGGAACGCCGGGGCTCACGGTCTGGCCGATCTCGACGCTCTTCTCTCCGACGTAGCCGTCGATCGGCGAATAGATCTTGGTATAGCCGAGCGTCTGTTTTACCAGATCGAGCTGCGCCTTGGCGCCTTCGACCTGGCTCGGATCGGTGCTCTGCGCGAGCCGGCCCTGCGCGGTGGTGAGGCCGCCTTGGGAGGCGCCGACGCGCTGCTGCGAAGCCGCTACGTTGGCGTTGGCCACGCCGACCTGATACTGCGCCGCGCGGAGCTGCGCGGCGGCCGCCGCGGCCTGTGCCTTCATCGCGTCGAGTTGGGCGCGCGGCACGTCGCCGGTCGCGACCAGCGACTGCGTGCGGGCCAGATCGGCCTCCGCCTTCTGGTAGGCCTGCTGCGCGGCCGGGACCTGCGCCTGGGTCGCCGCGAGCTGCGCCGACGCGACGTCGACGCCGGCCTGCGAGCCGCCGATATCGGCCGACGCGGCGGTGACGCCGCCTTGGCCCTGCACCGAGAGCGTGCGCTGGTTGGCGATCGCCATGTCGTAGTTCGCCCGCGCCTGCGCCATCTTGGCCTGTTCGTCGCTGCTGTCGAGCACGATCAGCAGTTGGCCCTTCTTCACGCGCTGGTCGGTGTCGACCGCGATCGAGTCGACCCGCTCGGAGATCTTGCTGTTGACCAGCACGGAGCTCGCGTCGATGCGGGCGTCGTCGGTCGACTCGTGCGACCGGGCATAGGCCAGCCACGGCAGCCCGAAGACGAGCGCCAGGACAAGCACGACGACGCCGACGCCGAGGGCGATGACGCGCTTGCGCGGCCCGGTCCGTTCCTCGACGTCGACGACGTCGTCGCCGGCGGTCACCGGGGCTTGCGCGGTAGTAGACATCAGTGATCGCTCCTTACACCGTTGAGAAAGACGTTGACGAAGTACTGCAGGGCGGCCTCGCGGCTGCCGTAGATCTCGGCGAGCGGGAACTTCTCCGTCCCGATCACCTGTGCGAATATCGAACCGAGGAAGACCAGCGCCAGTTTCACCGGCTCGCCGCGCAGGTCGCCGGCCTCGACGCGCTTGGCCATGTACTCGACCAAGATGCCGTGGATGAGCGTGTGCGGGCGCCAGTTCGCCTGGTCGAACATGTTCTTGTCGAACTCTTCCTCGACCAGCGACCAGCGGATCATGTCGCGGACCGACATCAGCCGGGTCATCACTGCGAACGCGATCGCGTAGAGCTCCTCTTCGAGCGTGCCCGAGAGATGGTCGACGACGTCCTGGAGCTCGAGCGCGCCGCAGAAATTCTGCACGACCGCCAGCATCAGGGCCTCTTTGCTGCCGAAGTGGCGGAAGAGGGTCGCCTCGTTGACGCCGGCGACGTCGGCGATCTCGCGCGTCGTCGCGCCGCGCTTGCCCTTGCGGGCGATGACCTCGCGGGCGGCGGCCAGGATCTTGTCGCGCGTCCCCTCGGCATGGACGGCGACGTTCGGCTCGACGATCACTTCTTCGCGAAGACCGACGGGTCGACCGCGACGTTCGTCTGGTACGCGCCGTAGGTCGCGTCGGCGACGGCGTGGACGTGCGGGATGGCGATGTCCGCGTGCTGCTTGTCGATCAACTGATACGAGCCCTCGGTCCGGAACTTCTGGTCCATCGCGATGAAGCCGCCGTTGCGATAGTAGAACTCCATGCGCGCGAGCCGGTGGGTCGCCGGGTCGACGTAGGCCAGCGTGTGATCGATGGTCGTGCTATAGATCTTCTTGGTCATGCGTATCACCAGCATCGACTTGCCGTCGAGGGTCCGGTCGGCGTCGAGCGCCAGATACGAGTCCTTTTCCCAACTCGACGGGTCGCCAACGTCGTTGAAGAGCTTCTCGAAGCCCTTGGCGTAGCTCGGGACCCGGTCGAAGACCACCTCGTAGTCGTTCGGACGCTTGAAATAGGTGGTCCCGTCGAGCTTGGGCGCGAGCCACGGGAAGCTCAGCATCCGGGTATCGACGTGGACGCGCGCGCGGTACGAAGCGAGCGACGGGTTGGCCGCGAGCATCTTCTCGACCAGGGCGTGGGCGGCCGGTTGGGTCGCGGTCAGCTGGCCGCTCGGGCCGACGCCCAGCAGGGCGGCGATCAGGAGCGGGATCAGTATGAGGCGTTTCATGCGGGCTCTCCTTGGAGCACCGGAAAGAGGCGGTCGAGCGCGGTGACGCTGAGCGTCCGCAGGACGTCGGGATCGGACGAACGCAGGGCCAGCTCGCCCGAATCTGCGGTCCGCGAACTGCGCAGGATCTCGATCAGGCCGCGGACGCCCTCGGCGTCGAGGACGCGCAATCCGTCGAGGTTGAGGATGACCCGGCCGGCGCCGAGCTCGAGGGCGTCCTGGACGCGCTTCTCGGTAGCGGCGAGATCATCGGGATGGTAGTCGAGGACGACGGTTTCCACGCTTGCTCTTTCAGGGTACAGACAGTGCAAGTGGGTACTTGCACGCGTTATAGTAGCATGGTTTCTGCACGCATGCAAGTACCCACACGCACCCTGCCGAAGACTCCGTAATGCTCTCAGAACAGCTCGTCCGCAGCGCCGCCGAGGCCGCCGGTCTCCGGGCGGCGGCGATCGTCATCCAGCCCCTCGACGCCGGCGACCCGGGCGTGCGGATCGACCCCGACAGCGCGCTCTACCCGGCCAGCATGATCAAGGTGCCGCTGGCGATGGTCGCCTATCAGGACATCGAGGACGGCCGGCTCGAGCCGGACCGGAGCTTCGAGGTCACCCCGGCCAACATGACGTTCAACGACCGACCCTCACCGCTCGTGCCGGGGTATCGCTCGACGGTCCGGGAGTTGATCGAACTGATGATCACGATCTCGGACAATGTCGCGACCAACATGTTCTTCGATATCCTCGGGCGCGAGCGCGCCACCCACATCGCGCAGAACACGTTCGGCCTGCGCGGCACGGCCTTCCACCGCAAGCTCTCGGGCAGCGAACCCCTGATCGTCGACCCGGGTTGGACCAGCGGCGTTCGCAACACCCATCCGCCGGGCGACGCGGCGCGCGCCTTCGAACTGCTCGCGCGGAATCGCGTCCCGCACGCCGATGCGCTGCGCGCGACGCTCGGACGCCAGCAGTTCAACGATATGTTGGATCTCGGGCTCGCGCCCGGCGACCGCTTCTATCACAAGACCGGCGGGACCGACGAGGTGGCGCACGACGGCGGCATCCTCGCGACCGCAGAGGGCCGTTCGTACGTGCTGGTGGTCTACACGGGGTTGCCGTCGAGCGATGCGTCGAGCGCGAAGTTCGGCCCGTTCGCGCACCGCATCAGGGAGATGCTGTAGCGCTCGCACCCTTGTGATGGCGGCCGGCGCCGGCGGCGTGGTAACCGTCCGCGACCGCGGCCGACGGACACTCGTACTTGCCGTTCTTGGTCTTGCCGTAATACGGATCGTCCGACGTATGGTAGGCCTTGGTGTTGAGGTTGACCCAGACCGGCTTCACGGCGCCGCAGTTGAGGTCTTTCGGGATCGCCGTCGCGGCCGCCATCGGCAGCGCCGACTGTTCGCGCTGCGCTTCGGTGGTCGGCGCGGCCGACGCGATCGTCGTGGTGGTGGAGGTGGTCGTCTTGCTGCCGCCGCAGGCGGCCAGCGCGACGATCGCGGCAGCGGCCAAGAGACGGGTGGGGATGGTCGTCGTCATGCTGGTCCTCCGTAGACGTACGTCAGATGAGCCGGCGCGCGATCGAGGCGACCTCTTCCCGGGCCTTGCGCGCGATAGCCGACGGTTCGCCGAAATAGACGCGCTTTCCGCCGACGAACGTCGCTTGGACCCAGGCGTCCTGCGCCCGGTAGACCAGAGCGTTGACGGCCGGAGACCACGGATCGATACCGCCTGCGCCGAGCACGACGAAGTCGGCCGCGTTGCCGGCCGTCAGGTCGCCGGCCGCCACGCCCAGGGTCTGGGCGCCCAGCGACGTGCCGAGCGCGAATGCGTCGCGCGCCGCGAACGCGGCGCCGTCCGCGGCCCGGAGCTTCTGCAGGAGCGCCGCCGCCCGCATCTCGTCGATGATCGAGGGTTTGACGTCGGCATCGGTGCCGAGTCCGACGCGCACGCCGAGCGCGCGCAGGCCGACGACGTCGCAGGTCCCGTCGCCGAGATACTGATTCGTCATCGGGTTGTGCACGACGCGCGCGCCGCGTTCGGCCAGCAGCCGCTTCTCGTCATCCGTCACGTGGATGGCGTGGATCGCGACCGTGCGTTCGTCGAGCGCGCCGAGACGGTCGAGCAGCGCGATCGGCGTCGCCCCGTGCTTCGCCAGCGTCTCCTCGCCCTCGTATGCGGCCTCGGCCACGTGGATGTGCAGCAGAGTGTCGTGGCGGCGTGCGAACGCAGCCGCCGCGCGGATCATCTCGTGCGAGGCGGCGTGCAGCGAGTGCGGCGCCACGCAGACGTTCGCGTCCGGGTAGCGCGTCGCGAGTTCGGCCGTCCGGGATGCGGCCTGGTCGACGGTCTCGCGGAACGCGGACGGCGCGTAGTCCGCGTCCATCCAGGTGCGCGCGAAGACCAGACGGATGCCGGTCTCGCGCGCCGCCGCGATAGCCGCCTCGGCGCGCTCGTTGCCGGCCCCGTTGAGATAGAAGAACTCGGCCACCGTCGTGATGCCGGCCGCCAGCATCTCCGAGAAAGCCGCCGCGAACGTCCAATAGACATCGTCGGGCGTCAGCGCCGGCACGACCTTGTAGAGCGCGTCGGAGCGCCACGTCGCGAAGGGCAGATCGTCGCCCCAGCCGCGCAAGAGGATCTGATACGCGTGGCTGTGGCCGTTCACGAAGCCCGGCACCACCAGCCGGTCCGCGGGGAAAGCGCGGGCCTCGCAGTCGCGCGCGTGCGGGGCGATCGCGCCGTACGTGCCGGCCGAGACGATGACCCCGTCCTCGACGACGAAGGCGTAGTCGTTGCGTTCGTCGCCGCCCACGAGCGCGCGCGCGCAGCGGATCAGCTCTCTCACGCGCCGCGGCTCACGTGGGTCGCCAGATTGCCGCCGAACTGCCAGCCGAACTCCTCGGGCGACCCGAGCGCGAGCGCCACGAAGTCGGCCGGCGCACCGACCGCGAGCGTCCCCGCCTCGCAGCGCAGCGACGCCGCCGCAGCGCGGGTCACCGCGTAGAGCGCTTCTGCTGCCGTCATGCCGAAGAGCGCGCGGCCGAAATATGCGACCGTCTGCAGGTTGAAGCACGGCGACGTGCCCGGGTTGAAGTCGCTCGCGAGCGCGACCCGGCCGCCGCGTTCGAGCAGCGCGCGGACCGGCGCGCGTCCTTCGAGGCCGAGGTACGCGATGGTCGCGGGGCACGCGACCGTCACGATCTCGCGCGCGACGATCGCCTCGATGTCGGCGTCGCTGACGTAGTTGCAATGGTCGACGGCGTCGACGCGCCGTTCGCACGCCATCGCGGCGGCGCCGCCGTAGGCCATCTCGTCGCAATGCACGCGTTCGCGCAGCCCGTGAACGCGCGCCGCCTCGAGGTAGCGACGGGTCTGTTCGGGCGTGAAAAATCCCGGCTCGCAGAACGCGTCGGCGTAGCGCGCGCCGTGCCGGGCCGCCGCGGGCAGCACGTCGGCGATCAGATAGTCGACGTAGGCGTCGAAGGTCGCGAACTCGGGCGGCAGCGCGTGCGCGCCCAGGAAGGTCGCGATCAGCCGCGGCACGCCGGCCTCGCCGGCGAAGCCGGCGATCAGGTCGAGCAGTTGGAGCTCGCCGTCGCGGGTGAGGGCGTACCCGGTCTTCGTCTCGAGCGTAGTCGTGCCGTGCGCGAACAGGATCCGCAGACGCGGCGCGATCACGCCGCTGCGAAACCGGTCGACGTCGAGCAGGGCCTCGCGCGTCTTGGCCACCGTATAGCCCATGCCGAGCGCGGCCTTCCCGCCGCGGACGCGCGCGGCGAAATCCGGCTCGCGATCCCCGTCGAAGAGCGGATGCGCGTGCGCGTCGACGAAACCGGGCACGACGATCGCCTCGCCCAGATCGAGCGTCGCGACGTCCCGGCCGAGCGCGACGCGCTCGATCTGCCCGCGCGGGCCGACCGCGGCCACGCGACCGTCCGCGATCAGCATCGCGCCGTTCTCGATCCGCCCGAGCGCGTCGAAGGTCACGCCGTTCTGCGGCACGTCGGCCGCGCAGGGCACGATCGTCCGGGCGCGGACGAGCGTCAGAGCCGCCAATCGATGCCCTTGGCGTCCGCCGTCGCGATCGCTTCCTCGTAGCCGGCATCGGCATGGCGAACGACGCCCATGCCGGAGTCCGTCGTCAGCACGCAGGCGAGCCTTTCGCGAGCGCCTTCGCTTCCGTCGGCGCAGACGACCATGCCCGCGTGCAGCGAGTAGCCGATGCCGACGCCGCCGCCGTGATGAAAGCTGACCCAATCCGCACCCGCCGCGGTGTTGATCAGCGCGTTGAGGATCGGCCAGTCGGCGATCGCGTCGCTGCCGTCTTTCATCGCCTCGGTCTCGCGATACGGCGACGCGACGCTGCCGGTATCGAGATGGTCGCGACCGATCACGATCGGGGCGGACAGCTCGCCCGTGCGGACCATCTCGTTGAACGCAAGCCCCGCGCTGGCGCGATCGCCGAAGGCCAGCCAGCAGATGCGCGCAGGCAATCCCTGGAAGGCGACCCGCTCTTCGGCGAGTTCGATCCAGCGCCGCAGCTTGACGTCGTGCGGGAAGAGCTCGAGCAGCTTGGCGTCGCATTTCGCGATGTCGTCGGGATCGCCCGAGAGCGCCGCGAACCGGAACGGACCGGAGCCGCGACAGAACAGCGGGCGGATGAAGGCCGGCACGAAGCCGGGGAAGTCGAACGCGCGCGTCACGCCCTCGCGCTGCGCCATCGCGCGGATGTTGTTGCCGTAGTCGAACACGATCGCGCCCGCGTCCAGGAACGACAGCATCCCGTTCACGTGCGCCGCGACGGTCGCGAAGGCGCGCTTCTGGTACTCGTCCGGATCGCTCTCACGCAGGGCGGCGGCCTCGCCCAGCGTGTAGCCCGCCGGCACGTAGCCGTTGAGCATGTCGTGGGCCGAGGTCTGATCGGTGACCGCGTCGGGGCGAAAGCCCTCGGCGTAGAGCGCCGGGAACTCGACGCCCGCGTTGCCTTCGTATCCGACCGAGAGCGCTTCGCCGGCGGCCTTCGCGCGCGCGACCTCGCGCAGCGCTTCTTCGCGCGAGTCGACCACCTTGTCGAGATAGCGCAGCTCGCGGCGGCGCTCCAACCGCGAGCGATCGACGTCGATCACCAGCGCGACGCCGTCGTTCATGGTGATCGCGAGCGGCTGCGCGCCGCCCATCCCACCGACGCCGGCCGTCAGGCAGACCCGCCCTTTGAGGGAGCCGCCGTAGTGCTGGTTCGCAAGCTCCGCGAACGTCTCGTAGGTGCCTTGCAAGATGCCCTGCGTGCCGATGTAGATCCACGATCCGGCCGTCATCTGGCCGTACATCGTCAAGCCTTGCGCTTCGAGCGCGCGGAACGTCTCCCAATCCGCCCACTTCGGCACGAGGTTCGAATTCGCGATCAGCACGCGCGGCGCGCGATCGTGCGTCTTCCAGACGGCGACCGGCTTGCCGCTCTGCACGATCAACGTCTCGTCGTTCTTCAAGCGCCGCAGGACGCGGACGATCGCGTCGAACGCCTCCCACGAGCGGGCGGCGCGCCCGTTGCCGCCGTAGACGACCAAGTCGTCCGGCCGCTCGGCGACCTCGGGGTCGAGATTGTTCATCAGCATGCGGAGCGCCGCTTCTTGCGCCCACCCCTGACAGGAGCGCTCGCTCCCGCGGGGCGCGCGAACCGCGCGAGGACCCGATACGGTGGCGTTCATGCCGAGGGGATTGGCGCCGTGCCGAGCCGGGCCTGCCCGCTACCGAGGAGGCCCCATTGACAGTTACTCGATATATCGGATAATATCACATCATGAGAGGACACCACTTCATGCGCCACTTCCGCCGGGGCCCTCGCGGGCACTTCGGCTTCGGCGCTCACATGCACGGCGGCTTCCGTCCCGGCGGCCGCGGCAGCATCAAATACGAGATCCTCGCGGTCCTCGCCGAGGGCCCGCGTCACGGCTACGAGATCATGCTCACGATCGAAGAACGGCGCGGAGTCCGCCCCAGTCCCGGATCGATCTATCCGGCCCTCCAGATGCTCGAGGACGAGGACTACGTCACCGGCCGCGAGGTCGACGGAAAGCGCATCTATACGATCGCTCCGAAGGGCAGCGGGTTGCTGTCCGAGCATCGCGAGAATAATCCGGAACCCGAGGACGGCGACGTCCCGCCATTCGTGGCCATGATGGCGCGCGGCATCACGGCGATGCACGGCGTCCGCGACGCCCTCAAGCAGATCGCGCGCAGCGGCAAGCCCGAGCACGTCGAGCAGGCCATCGCGATCGTCGAGAAGGCCCGCAAGGAGCTCTACACGATCCTCGCCGAGGACTAGACCAGGATCGCCGTCCCGGTCGCTTCTTCCGCCGCGCGCACGAGCGCGCCCGACCGGATCAGCGCGCGCGCCGCTTCGATGTCGGGCGCCGGGATGCGGTCTTCGGTCCACGGTGCGATCGTCTCGCGCGCAAGGTCGTAGGCGGCTTGCGTGCCCGCGCCCGACCGGTGGGGGCGCCGGAAATCCGTGGCCGTCAACGCGCCGAGCAGCTCGCAGGCGATCGCGCCTTCGACGTTGTCGAGCACGCGTACCAAGTTGTTCGCCGAGGTCATGCCCATCGAGACGTGATCCTCCTGACCGGCCGAGGTCGGGATCGAATCGACGCTGCTCGGCCAGCACAGGCCCTTGTTGTCGTTGACCAGCGCGGCCGCGGCGTACTGCACGATCATCAGGCCCGACTGCAGGCCCGACCGCCCGGTCAGGAACAGCGGCAGGCCGCGCTCCTCGCCGTTCACGAGCAGATACAAGCGCCGCTCGCTCATGCTCGCCACTTCGGCGAGCGCGATCTTGAGGAAATCGGCGGAGAGCGCGATCGGTTCGCCGTGGAAGTTGCCGCCGGTCAAGAACGTATCGTCGTCCGGGAAGACGAGCGGATTGTCGGTGACGGAGATGGCCTCGATCTCGATCACCCGGCGCGCGTGCGCGACCGCATCGCGGATCGCGCCGTGCACGACCGGGATGCAGCGGAACGAATACGGGTCCTGCACGCGCCCGCACTCGCGGTGCGACTGCATGATCTGCGAGCCCGCCAGCAGCGCGCGCAGGTTGTCGGCCGTCCGCGCCTGCCCCGGGTGCGGGCGCAGGTCGTTGATGCGCCGGTCGAAGACGCGGTCGGTGCCGAGGAACGCCTCGAGCGCCATGGCGCCGATCACGTCGGCGTTCTTGAGCAGCCGCTCCGCGCGCAGGATGCCGAGGGACGTGATGCCGGTCATCACCTCGGTGCCGTTGACGAGGGCCAACCCTTCCTTCGCGCCCAGCACGATCGGCTCGAGCCCGGCCCGTTCGAGCGCCTGCGCGCTGCTCATGCGCTCGGCGCCGTAGTAGGCCTCGCCCTCGCCGATCAGCGTGAGCGTCATGTGGGCGAGCGGCGCCAGATCGCCGCTCGCACCGACCGATCCCTGGGACGGGACGACCGGGGTGACGCCGCGATTGAGCAGCTCGAGCATCAGGTCGAGCGTATCGAGTTTGATCCCGGAGTGTCCGGCCGCAAGCGAACTGACCCGCAGCACGCCGGCGGCGCGCACGTACTCGCGCGCGAGCGGCGGCCCGGTGCCGGCGGCGTGCGAGCGCACCAGATTGAGCTGCAGGGCGGCGGCGTCTTTGGGTTCGACGGTCACGTTGGCGAGGCGGCCGAAGCCGGTCGTCACGCCGTAGATGGCGTCGCCGCGGTCGAACTTCTCCTCGACGAAGCGGCGCGCGCGCGCGACCTTCGCGCGCGCCTCGGGCGTGACGGCGACCGGCGCGCCGTCGACCGCGATCGTCGCGATCGACTCGAGCGAGAGCCGCTTTCCGTCGAGATGGACCGTCTCGGGCATCGGGATCAGAGCGAGCCCCAGTCGACCTTCACCGGCCGGACGAACGGCGGTCCGTTCTGGATCACGATCGTCTCGTGGTTCTTGAGCGCGATCCTGTTCGGGTCGCCGGCGTACGGAGCGCCGTTCACCCAGATCGAGAGCTTGTGCCCGCGCGGCGCGTGCATACTCGCCGCCTTGGCGGCGCTCAGATCCATGCCCCAGATATCGAAGAACTGACCGAGCGTGAACGAGCGTTTGACCGGGGCCTCGATGTGGATGAAGCCGTCGGCCGTGTGGGTGTGCACCCAGTAGAGGCAGCCGGACCCGTTCGGGATCCCGACGGCGGCGGGTACCTGCAGCGCGCGGCCGCGATCGACCAGGAGGAGGTGCGCGTGGATGTGCTCGACGGCGCCTTCCATGCTGTCGCATCGAATGCCGTCGATCGGCGAACCTCCGAAGAAGCTCTGCGCGATCAGGAGTCCCATGGCAAGCAGGTTCACGCGCGAACCTTCGGTGGAAAAGGCGAAGAACCCACTCGCGACGGGGGAGAACTCGAAATTCTTGTGCAGAAGCTGTGGATGACCGAGACGCCTACTTGCGGACCGTTTCGGCGCGGTGCTACCATGCAGACACTTCGAGACGATCGAAGGACGGCTAACGTAGGCAGTCGTGATCCGGTACGGTCGACGAACCATCGCGAAGGCGATGCTCAAGGCCGCCGGACGGATCGCTCGGACGACGTCAGTAGGGCTCCCTCCCGGGAAGCCAGACAGGCGCGGACGGTGCGAAAGCAGACATCGAAGCCCGCCGGCTCACGCCGACGGGCTTCGTGTTTTTCGTCCCTCGACTCTGGTCGCTTCGCTCCCGACGCTCGGGATGACACGTAAGGAATTGTGGACGGGGCGTGGATAACGCAACTTTCTTGTGGATAGGTTGTGAGCGAGCGTTCGGACGTATTGCAATGCGGAATTGCGCGTGCTAGCATGCAATTACTTCAAGCGATTGGAGAACGGTTCACGTAACGATCGTGATCGGGCGCTGTTGACGAACCCGCCGCGCAAGCGGCGATCCGAGGCTCCGAGCAAACCGTCGGTCGACGTCAGTGGGGTCGCCGCAAGGCGGTCAAACAGGCGAGGCTCGATGCGAAGATACGTCAAGGCCCGTCGGGTAAAACCGGCGGGTCTTGTTTTTCACGACGCGGTCGCGTAGCGCTCGGCGATCCGATCGGCGAGCGCGCGCGCGTCGGCCCGAGCTGCCGGCGGCGCGA
>JANWKW010000172.1 GCA_025451135.1 Vulcanimicrobiia bacterium
AGGCCGAACGCACCGAAGAGCTGCGCCGCGTCGCCGCCGCCCAGGCCGCACCGCTCGGCGCGACCCTCGCCGAGTTGCTCCCCCGCACGTACCGTCTCGAAGTGCAGCTCGAGGAGTTGCGCACCCAGGGCCAGCAGCGCCGCGCCGAACTGGCGCGCACCGAGGCCGACTACGCGGCCGCGCTCGCGCGCCGACAGACGCTCGAAGCGCAGTCCACCCAGACCGACGAGGACGTCGCCCGCGTCCAACAGGAGCGCGAGACGCTGGCCGCCACCATCGCGTCGCTCGAAGAGCGACTCGCGCCGCTGCTGCGCGACGTCGAAGGCGCGCGCGAAGGCGAACTGGCGGCGCAGACCGCGCTCGCGCAGGCGCGCGCGCAGCTCGACGCGATCTTCACCCAGCTGCGCGCGGTCGAAGCCGCCGCCTCCGAGAACGCCGCGCGCAAGGCCGAGCGCCGCGTGCAGACCGAGAACCTGCGGGCCGAGGCCGAACGCCTCGAGGCCGAGACGCACGCCGCGCGCACGCGCGCCGAGCAGCTCGAGATCGCGGCCGGCGCGGCCTCGCACAAGTTCGGCGAACGCGAGCGCGATCTGGTCGCGCGCGAATCGGCCGCCCAAGAAGCGCGCTCGCAGTTCGAGGCGCGCGAGCGCGACGTCGCCGCGGCGCACGCGGTCCTGGCCAAGACGACCGACGAGCACCGCCGGTTTTCCGGCGAGATCGCCGCCGCCGAGTCGCGGCTGCACACCATCGAAGAGCTCGAGGCGACCCTCGAAGGCCACGTGCCGGGCACGCGCGCCGTGGTCGAGGCCTGGCAGCGCGGCGAACTGCGCGGCGTCGAAGGCATCGTCTCGAACCTGATCGACACCGACGAGCGGTTCGCGCGCGCGATGGACGTCGCGTTCGGCGCGCGCCTCTCCAACATCATCACCGGCACGTCCGAAGACGCGGAACGCGCGATCGAGTTCCTCAACGCGCGCGAGATGGGCCGCGCCACGTTCCTGCCGCTCGACACGCTCTCGAGCCGCGAGGGCAAGACCATGACGCCCGACCTGCAGGGCGCGCCGGGCGTGATCGGCTACGCGCACGCGCTGGTCCGCACCCAGCCCAAATACGAGAGCGTCGTGCGCTTCCTGGTCGGCAACGTGCTGGTCGTCGACACGCTGCAGACCGGCATCGCGCTGGTCCGCGGGCGCGGCTTCCGCGACACGATCGTCACGCTCTCGGGCGAGCAGATCACCGGCGGCGGCGCGATCACCGGCGGCCGCTTCAAGCGCGAACGCTCGATCCTCTCGCGCCGCGTCCAGGCCCAGACCTTGCGCGAACAGCTCGTGCAGCAGCGCGCCCGCATGGCCGAACTCGAGAGCGAGCTGGCCGCGGCCGCGCGCGCCTCCGAAGAGGCGGTCGCGTTGCGCGACGGCGCGCGCGAGGCGGCGGCCGCGGGCGAACTCCAACTGGCCGCGGTCCGCGCCGACATGAGCGCGCTGCAAGCCGAAGCCGAACGCACGCACGCCGAGTTCGAGGCCGCGCGCGCGCGCGTCGAACAGGCCGGCGCGCTGGCCCGCGACGCGCGCCAGCGCGAACGCGCGCTCGACGGCGCCGTCTCGGAGCACGCCCACAGCGACGAAGAGCGCCGCCGCCTCGAAGAAGAACTGGCCCGCGCCCGCGCGGAGATCGCGACCGCCGAAGCCGCCCAGGCCGAGGCGACCGCCTACGCCGGCGGCCTGCGCGAGCGGCTGGCCGGGCTCTCGGCCGAACGCGACGGTTCGCGCGGCCGGCTCGGCATCATCGACCAGGATACGGAACGCGCCCGGAACGCGCGCGAGCAGATGCTTGCCGAGATCGCGGCGCTGATGGAGCAGACGAGGAACGCGCACGCGCACGTCGAGGGACTGCAGCGCGGCGTCGCCGAGAGCGACGCGGCGCTCGAAGCGGCCCGTCGCGAACGCGACGAGCTGGCCAACACCATGCTGCAGGCCGAATCCGACCTCAAGCTCGCCGAGAACGACGAGCGCGAGACGGCGGCCGGCGGCGAGCGCAACCGCATGCGCTTGGCCGAGATCGAGGCCGAGCTCGGCATGCTGGTCTCGCAGTTCGCGCAGAACCCGGCGACCGACGACGAGTGCAAGGACGTCGAGGAACGCTACAAGGACGAGCCGGATACGGTCGTCGACGACCTGACGCGCCTGCGCGAAGAGCTGGCCCGCCTGCAGGCCAACGTCAATCTCAACGCCGAGGCCGAGCAGGCCGAATTGGCCGAGCGCGACACGTTCCTGCGCGCGCAGATGGACGATCTGGCGCGCGCTCGCGAGACGCTGCTCGAATCGATCAAGGAGATCGAGAGCCAGACCCAGGTGCAGTTCAACGAGACCTTCGAGAAGGTCGCGGCCGCCTTCCACGAGAGCTACGAGCGGCTGTTCCCGGGCGGCGACGCCAAGATGTGGCAGACCGATCCGGAGAATCTCTCGGAGACGGGTATCGAGATCTCGGCGCAGCCGCCTGGGCTGGCGAAGATGCCGCTGGCGGCGCTCTCGGGCGGACAGCGCGCGATGGTCGCGGCCGCGCTGATCTTCGCGCTCATCAAGGTCAAACCGTCGCCGTTCTATCTGCTCGACGAGGTCGACGCGGCGCTCGACGACATGAACGTCGAACGCTTCTCCGAGATGGTGCGCGAGATGGCGGCCGATTCGCAGATGCTGATCGTCACCCACAACAAGAAGACGATGGAGCTGGCGGACCGCATGTACGGCGTCACGATGAAAGAGGCCGGCGTCACCTCGATCGTCTCGGCCGAACTGACCGAGGCCGAGCCGGAACTCGCACTTGCCTGAGGCCTTCGAACACAGCAAGCGCGCCGCGCTGTTCTCGCTCTCGGACAAACGCGGCGCGGACGGTCTGGCGCGCGAACTCCACGAACGCGGCGTCGCCATCTACGCCACCGGCGGGACGCGCACGTTCCTGGTCGAAGCCGGCGTCCCGGCCCAGGACGTCGAGGACCTGACCGGCTTCCCCGCGCTCTTCGGGGGGCGCGTCAAGACGCTCCATCCCAAGGTCTTCGGCGCGATCCCCTACGATCGCGACGACCCGGAACACGTCGGCCAGAAGGACTGGTACGCGATCCCGGCGCTCGACACGATCGTCGTCAACCTGTATCCGTTCGAGGCGACCATCGCGCGCGACGACGCGACCCTGGCCGAGGCGATCGAGCAGATCGACATCGGCGGCGTCTCGCTCTTGCGGGCCGCGGCCAAGAACTTCGCGCAGGTGGCGGTGCTCTCGCATCCGTCGCAGTACGACGCGTATCTCGACGAGCTCCGCAGCGGCGAGCGTTCGGACGAGCGGCGCCGCAGCTGGGCGGTCGCCGCGTTCGAACGCACCGCCGAATACGACGCGGCCATCGCGCACTACCTGGCGGCGAGCGCCGGCGGCGCGCTGCCCGACGAACTGCCCGGCGCGCTCTCGCTGACGCTGCCGCTGGTGCAGCGGCTGCGCTACGGCACGAATCCGCAATCGCGCGCCGCGTTCTATCTCGACCGTCCCGAGCGCGTCCCCGAGCAGCTCCATGGCAAGGCGCTCTCCTACAACAACCTGCTCGACCTCGACGCCACCCTACGGCTGCTCTCGCGCGCCGCGCTCGGCGCGGAGATCGGTTCCCAGCCGGACCGGTTCGTGCGCGCTGCGGTGGTGAAGCATACCGTGCCGTGCGGCGTCGCGCAGCGCTCGCGCGTCGGCAAGGCCGTGCGCGACGCGGTCGAGGCGGATGCGGTCTCGGCGTTCGGCGGCATCGTCGCGACCGACGGCGTGGTGGACGCCGAAGCCGCGACCGCGCTCGCTCCGTACTTCCTCGAGATCGTGGCGGCGCCCGGGTTCACCGACGACGCGCTCGCGATCCTGCGCAGGAAGAAGAACCTGCGCGTGATGCGCTACGTGCCCGGCCTGCCCGACGAGCTCGCGCGCGAACTGCGGGTGCGCAGCGCGCTCGGCGGCATCCTCGCCGAAGACGACGATCCCGCCTTCGACGCCGAGGCGTGGCGCGTCGTGAGCGAGCGCCGGCCGACGGCCCAGGAGTGGCACGACCTGGCGTTCGCGTGGGACGTCGTGCGCCACGTCAAGAGCAACGGCATCGTGATCGCGAGCGGCGGCACGACCCGCGGCATCTGCGCCGGTCAGACCAATCGGGTGAGCGCCGTCCAGATCGCCGCCCACCGCGCGGGCGAACTTGCGCGCGGTGCGGCCTGCGCGAGCGACGGCTTCTTCCCGTTCGCCGACGGATTGCAGGCCGCGGCCGAGGCCGGCTGCAGCGCCGTGATCGCCCCCGGCGGCAGCGTCCGCGACGACGAGGTGATCGTCGCCGCGAACGCGCTCGGCATCTCGCTCGTCTTCTCGTCACACCGCTATTTCTTGCACTAAAGGAAGTCCATCATGCTCAAGCACGACGAAGTCAAAGCCGTCGCCGAAGACTTCGGTGCCGAGGTCCGCAAACGCGACTACGTCAACCGGATCCTCGCGCCGACGTTCGTCGACGACCCCACCGCCTGGGAGATGGTCGTCGAGGTCATGGAAGTGGTCCTGCACCGCCGCGATCTCTACATCGCGCACCGCTCGCTGCTCGGTCTTCCCGACCGGCCGTAGGCCCTACCCCGATCGGGGACGCCGGGACGCTAGTGGGCGATGTAGCGGTACGTCGCGCACAAGCTCGGCGCGTTGACGTTGGACGGCGGGATGCCGGCCGAGAAGAAGCTCACGGCGACGTCGCCGCCGTCGCGCGCCACCGCGACGTAGCCGGGCAGGGCCGGCCCGCAGATCGTGTTGCCGCGCAGCAGATGCGGATTGGACTTCGCGGAGACCCGGTAGAGCGCGTATTGCCCGATCTTCTTGAGGTACGACAGCGCGACGGACTTGCCGCCCGCGAACGTCATCTGGGTCGGCTGGAACGTCACGTCGCCGGTGATGCTCATGGCGGTCTGCGAGAGCGCGGTCCAGTGCTGGGGCGTCAGCCCGAGCGCCAGGACGAGGGCGAGAGAGGAAAGCATGGGACACCTCCGGCAGTCTGGGTTATGCCAAGATTTCTCCATACCTCCATCTTCGTGAACGACATGGCCGAGTCGATCGCGTTCTACACCGAGAAGCTCGGGTTGAAGCTGCTCGACGGCCCGTTCCACTATCCCGGGAACGCGGACATGGCGTTCGTCGGCCACGATTGGAACGCATACGTCGAACTGGTCTTCGATCTGGAAGAGCATCCGCCGTACGAGCTGGGCAACCGGTACGAGCACCTGGCGCTCGAGGTCGACGGCGACCTGGCCGCGTTCGTCGCGGACGCGCGCGCCAAAGGCGTGAAGGTCCTCAAGGACGTCTATAAGTCGCCCGGCGGCACGCGCGCGATCGCCTTCGTCGAAGATCCGAACGGCATCCCGGTCGAATTGCTCGAACC
>JANWKW010000173.1 GCA_025451135.1 Vulcanimicrobiia bacterium
ACCACTTCCAAAGGCCTCGTGCGCCGTCCCGCGGATCCGTCCGCGTATACGGCCGTTCGATGGATCGCCCCCAAGGTCGCGCCCAAGTCGGCACTGACCTTCACCTATGAGGTTCGCGTCAAATGAAGCTCCTTCGCATTTTCGTTGCGTTGGCGGTATTCGCGAGCAGTGTGACGGTCGGTGTCACGACCCAGTCTCCGCAGCCCGTCCGGGCCGCCCAGACCGCGCCCAACACCACGATCCAGAACACCGCGAGTGCCACGTATACCGACGCCAACAACGTCACGTACACGACCCAATCCAACACCGTCACGACGCTCGTCGGCAACGCGCCGACGCTGACCGTCACGACCAATAACGGCGCTTCCGCCGGTACGGCGACCGACGCTCCGGGGCAGGTCGTCACCGACACCTACACCCTGACCAACACCGGCAACGCGGCCGGCAACTTCCAGCTGACCGCGGCCGGCGTCTCCGGCGCGGGCAACGACAACGCCAGCACGTCGTCGGTGCAATACATCTACAACGCCACGACGTACGGCACACTCGCCCTGCTCAACACCGCGTTGAACTCGGCGGCGGCGACCGCCGTCAACGGCACCATCACGGTCGGCGTGCAGTACACGCTCTCGGCCTCGCCTGCGAACGTCCCGGGCGCGGTCACTACCGCGCTGACCGGCACCATCACCTACCCGACCGTGGGCGGCGCGTCGACGCAGACCTCGCCGACGGCCAACAACACCTACAGCGACACCGTCCAGAGCGACGCGCGCCTCGACCTGCAGAAGACCAGCAGCCAGGGCGGGTCGGCTCCGTACGACATCACCTACACCATCAAGGCCAACGACGGCGGCAACTTCCCGGCCAAGGCGCTCTCGGCCGCGTTGAACAACGCGCTCGGGTTCCCGAACTCGGCCGGCTGCGCGATCATCGTCGATAAGGTCCCGACCTACGGCGGCAACTCGCCGGTCATCAACGGCACGCCGGCGATCACCGCGACCGCCGGCACCAACGGCTATCCGGCCTCGGGCACGACGACGGCCGTGTATTACACGACCAACGCCACCGGCTCGGCCGGCTGGACCACCACCAAGCCGGGCAACCCGACGTTCGTCGCCGTCTTCGAGACGGTCACCGCGGGCACGACCTGTTTGAACACCAACGCCGGCTCGTCGGCGGGCAGCGTACCGGCCCCGGCCATCACGCTCTCGTTCGTCGTGCCGCAGCCGTCGGGTCCGGGATCGGGCAACGCCGGCGCCTACCTCAATATCGCCAACGGCATCGTCGGCGACAACCAGCCCACCGAGCACATCCTCGGCCCGGGCATCCCGAACACCACCGTCGACAACGCCGGCGGCGCGACCGTCGTCACGACCGCGGCCGAAGGCTTCGAGAACGTCACCGCGACCAACGGTCCGAGCGGCGCCTCGCAGATCACGTCCGACAAGGCGCACCAAGCGGCCGGCATCCTCAACGGTCCGACGGCCGTCACCTACAGCCAGGCCAACCTGCAGGCCAGCGCAGGCTGGACCGGCAGCTACGACGGCGTGGTCGCGACGAACACGACCGACGACTTCACCGAGGCCTCGTTGACCCCGGCCGCGTTCACGTCGATCAATAGCGGCACGGTCGCGGGGACGCCCAACGGCAACACCTATAGTTCGACCGCGACCGTCAACGTCGCCAACGCGCTCTACAACAGCGGGAACGTGGACGACTCGTTCACGGTCGTCGCGACCGCCCCGGCCGGCGGCTGGACCGTCCAGCTCTATCCGGACAACGCCGGACACACCGGACCCGGGGCGGCGGCGTATGCCGGCTGCACCGCGGCCGCCGCGAGCTGCACCACCACGATCGCGCTGACCTCGGGCCAGGCGATCCAATACTGGGCCGTCTACGTCTCGCCGAACGGCCAACAGGCGTTCGTCCGCAAGGATGCCAGCATCGTCGCGACCAGCGTGGCGGACGGCACCCAGACCAACGCGACGCATAACGAGATCTACTCCGGCTTCATCGTCTTGACGAAGTCGGTCGTCGTCACCAGCAACGGCTGTCCGGCGGGCGTCACGCCTCCGGCCGGCGGCGTCTGCCCGGGCGGCGTGCTCACGTATAGCGTCGACTATCGCAACATCGCCATCCCCGGCAACGGCACCGAGGTCGCCAACCCCGGTCTGTTCCTGATCACCAAGCCCGGCACGCTGATCGTGTCCGAAGACGGCGCGGCGATCGGCAACACCTGGGCGGCCAACACCAACGGGCTGAACGCCCCGGCCACCGACACCCCGGGAACGGGCGGTCCGTGGACCTCGACGTTCACCACCAATACCGCCGCATCGACCGCATTCACGTGCACGATCGGCGGCGCCGCGTTCCAACTGCAAGCCGGTTGGAACGGCGTCGTAAGCTTCGCCGTTACGATCAAGTAGCGTCGGAGCTGAAGTCGATCGGCACTGAGTCTGCGATGCGGAAGCATCTCCGGCTGATCGTCGGCATCGTCATGGTTCTCGGGCTCGCGCTCGGGAGCCATGGCGATGTCTTTGCCGCATCCGCTCCGCAACCGAGCGGCTCCTCGCCGACCGCCACGCAGGGCGGCACCGCGATCCTCAACGTCGCGACCGCGACCTACGCGGATGCGGCGGGCGAGACGTACTCCACCATCTCGAACACCGTCCAGACGACCGTCGCGCTGATCGGCGCGCTGGTCGTCGATCCGAAGGTCCCGGCGGCGGACCTCGCCGCGGCGGCGACGGATCGCGCGCCGGCCGGACCGACCACGCGCACGTTCACGATCACCAACACGTCGAATATCCCGGACGCCTACACCATCACGACCGAGGCCAACGCGGCCGCGGCGCTCGTCTCGATCGTCTATCGATCCGGCAGCGCGTCGATCCCGGTGACGGTCGGGTCGACCGTCTCGCCGACGGTCGCGCCGGGCGATTCGATCAGCGTCGCCGTCAAGGTCGACACGACCGGCCTGAGCATCGATACGGCGGTCCCGGTGACGATCACCGCGCGCACCACCGCGACGGGCACCACCAACGGTCTGCAGTCCGATTCGGGCGAGCAGTGGATCGTGGTCGCCAAGGGCGCAGACCTCGTCGGACCGGGTGGTCCGAACACGCGCATCGCCAAGACCGTCGATCACACCACGGTCGTGCAATCGCAGCCCGGCGGTACGGTCACCTACGATATCGTCGCGATGAACTCGGGCGGTTCGGCCGCCGCCAACGTGGTCGTCACCGACGCCATCCCGACCGGCTTGACGGCCGATCCGGCGACCGTGGTGGCGAAGATCGACGGCGCCGTCGTCCCGAGCACCGCGGACCTCGCGAACGGCACGCTGACGGTCCGGGTCGCATCGCTGCCGTCCGGGAGCACGCTCGACGTCTCGTTCGCTTGCGCGGTGCCGAACGGCCAGACCATCGGCCTGACCTACGTGAACGTGGCGGCCATCTCGGCCGACGGCATCCCGAACCTTCCGACCACGCCGACCAGCGTGCTGACGGGCAGCGCGAATATCGTCTTCGACGGCTACGCCGGCGGGGTGCAGCCGGTCGGCGGCGCGATCGTCACCCTGCTCGACGCGAACGGCCAGCCGGTCGTGCTCTCGACCGGACACGCGCCCAGCCTGACGGGCACGCAGACCGGTTCCTTCGCGAACGGGCAGAACCCGTACGTCACCGGACCGGACGGCACGTACGGCTTCGATCTCGATGCGTCGAAGATCACGGGCCCGACGCAGTACCTGCTGACGATCAGCTCGCCGAACTACCTCAACCGGCGGATCGCGCTCGATCTGACGCCCGGTTCCGGCGGCACCCCGCTCTACGACGTCGCCGTGACCGCACTCGACAACCAGCCGCTCGCGATGGCGGGCGGGTTCTCGCTGACGTCCACCAACGTCAACATCGATAACATCTTCGGATTTTTCGGCAACCTGCCGCTCTTCCGGGCGCGCACGCTTGTCGTCACCAAGAATGTCGATCGGCAGGTCGCCCAACCGGGCGACCGCCTCGACTACAGCATCGACATTCAGAACACCTCAGCTTCGACGATCGGCTCCACGCAGATCGTCGACACGCTGCCGGCCGGGCTCGCATACGCGCCCGGTACGGCCAAGCTCGATGGCGTGGCGCTGGAACCGACCATCAACGGCCGCACGTTGACCTGGACGGTACCGGCGCTCGCGCCATCGAGCGACACTCTCCTGACGTACGTGTGCGTCGTTTATCCGTCCGTCGCCACCGGGACGAACCTGACCAACAGCGTCGGCGTGACGGGACTGATCCCCGGCACGACGGCGACCACGACGGCCAACGCCAACGTCTCGGTCCAGATCGTCGGCGGCGCCTTCTCGCAGCGCCAGGTGATCACCGGCCGCGTCTTCGTCGACGCGATGAAGACCGGCCGCTTCCGCTCGGGCGACACCGGCATCGCGGGCGTCCGCGTCTTCCTCGAAGACGGTTCCTCGGTCGTGACCGACGCGCAGGGCCGGTTCTCGTTTCCGGGCGCGCGGCCTGGTATGCACGTCCTGCGCGTCGATCCGACCACCCTGCCGCTGGGCGTGCATCCGTACGACGGCTATCCGGTCACGTCGTCGCGCTCGGCCCAGCAGCTGGTGCACGGGTTGATGGACGACGGCTTGATCGAAGACGTCGAGTTCGCGATGGCCCCGCAATGACGAACGTCCTCCGGCGCGTCGCGGCGGTCGCGGTGACGGTCGCGTTCGTCTTCACGACGCACGACCTGTCGTTCTCCGCCGCCACCGAACCGGCACCGGTCCCGACCGCCTCGCCCGCCGCGGCGAGCGTCGTCGCGGCCGGAGCGGGCGGCAATCCGGGCATCGCGCCCGCGGCACCGTCCTCGCCGGGGCCGGTCGGCAATACCACGCTGTTCGGCGATCTCGCGCATCTGGTCTATACGGCGACCGGCGATCTGTCGGCCGACTTCGTCACGCCGAGCGACGGCTACGCATCGCCCACCATCTCGCAGCGTTTCGTCGTGACCACCGTTCGCGACGCGGGCGTCGAGATCGCGGTCGACGGCGAGGTGGTGCCCTCCAAGCAGATCGGCAAGCGCGTCGTCGTCATCAAGAGCGGGCTGACCCAGTACGAGTTCTTCGGCGTGATGCTCAAGCCGGGTCCCAACGTCGTGTCGATCACGCCACTGGGTCTGGACGGTCTGCGCGGCCCGTCGAAGACCGCCACGATCTACGGTCCCGGCATGCCCGTCTCGGTGAGCGCGACGCTCTCGCATCCGCTCGTCGCCGACGGCAGCGGCGTGGAACAGCTGCAGATCGCCGCGGTCGACCGCTGGGGACATCCGGCCATGCCGGGCGCCACCGTCAAGGTCTCGGTCGTGGAAGGCGACGTCAAGTTGGGCAACGCCGCGCCGGCTCCGACCGCCGCGACCATCCCGGGGCCGCGGCCGTCGGCACAGCCCGACGATACGACCTCCGGCGACGCCAGCCCGGACCGCTCGCTCGACGCGCCGCTCGGCGACGGCGGCGTGCTCTCGATCCCGATCCACGCAGGATTGGTCCCGGGCCCGCTGCGCCTCTCGATGGTCTCCGGCGACGTCACCCAGACGCAGACGTTCTACATCGCCCCGTACGTGCGCAAGGCGTTCGTCAACGGCGTGCTCTCGATCGGCGCAGGCGCGATCCCGGCGGCGGTCAACGGCGACGGCGAGTACGACGGCGGCGGCGCGCGCCGCGGGCGGGCCGCGCTCTACGGCAGCGGCAAGGTCGGCAAGCAGTCGGTGCTGACGTTCTCCTACGAATCGCAGAACCGTCTCGCGCCGCTCTCGTCGGTCGGGCAGTTCGTCGACAATCCCAACGAACGTCCGTACCTCACCTACGGCGATGCGTCGACCCGGACCGACGACCTGCATTCGAACGACCACGTGTTCGCGCGCCTGGACGCCGGCCGCAGCAGCTTCACGTGGGGACAGTTCACGGCCGACACCGGGTCGGCGGCCAGCGTCGGCAGCTTCCGTCAGCTCTTGAGCGGTGCGAAGGCCGACATCAACGTGGGCGGCGCGCACCTGACCGCGTTCACCGCGAAGAACCCGGTAGGCTACGCCTCGGAGATCTTGAGCGCGACCGGCCTCTCGGCGCTGGCGCAGCCGCTGCGCGCCAACATCCTGGTCGGATCCGACTACCTGACCCTGGTCTCGATCGACCGGCGCACCGGCGCCGTGCTCTCGCAGACGCCGCTTCAGCGCAACATCGACTACACGATCGACTACGCGACCGGGACGCTGCGTTTCATCAATCCGCCCTTGCCGTTCGACGCGAACTTCAATCCGCAATCGGTGCTGGTGCAGTACCAGTACGCGGGCATCGGCGTGGCCGCGCAGACGACCGGCGGACGTCTCGGATTCGATCTCGGTCGCGGCGGCGCGACCAGCCTCGAGTTCGGCTACGTCAACTCCGCCAGTGGTTCGTCCGACTTCGCGCTCTTCCAGCAGTCGCTCTCCGGGAAGCTTCCGGGCGGAGGATGGTCGATCTCGCACGCGACCAGCCGCGGCCAGGCGCCCGGGACGACCGGCTTGATCCAACCCATCGGCTTGGACTCGGGCAACGCGTGGCACGCGGCCTACCTGCAGCGTCAAGGCTTCAACACGCTCAGCCTCGACTACCAGAACACCTCGGCCGGCTACGCCAACCCGTACGGCGGCCTCTCGGTGCCGGGCTTCATGTCGTATCGTCTGGCGTTCCAGCGGACGGTGCCGCGTCACAGCGATATGACGCTCTCGATCGACGGCCAGCAGAATCACGGCGTCGGGATCGACAACGCGCAGGCCGGCGCGTCGCTCACCTTCCGGCAGTACCTCGGCCAGCGGCTCTCGATGATCCTCGGGATGAACGTGCACACCCAGCATGACGGCGTCACGGACCCGTCCGGGACGGGGACGCCGGTCACCTCGAGCGGCACGGTCGCCCAGACCGAGGTCGGCATCGACTACCGGCCGTCGTCGCGGCTGGCGCTCACGGTCGACCGGACCGCGACGTTCGCGGGCACCGGCGTCGACACGACGCAGCCCGCCCAGACGATCGCGCAATTGACCTACAACATGGACAAGCGCGGCAAGTTCTACGTCCGCGAGCTGATCAGCGACGCGCCGGTCGCGGCGTTCGCGCAGGCGACCTCGAACCTGTCGATCGCCGGGAACGCGACCCACGCGACCCAGTTCGGGATCGAGCGCACGCTGAGCCCGGCGACGACCGTGACGTCGGACTATCTGATCTCGCAGACAGGCAGCGGCACCGATATCTATTCGGCGATCGGCGTCCAAGAGAAGTTCCGGGTCGGCAAGGATCTCGGCGGCAATCTGTTCGTGCAGAGCGCGAACGCCAGCGGCGCGTCGGCCGAAGGCTTCACCGTTTGGGGTGCGACCCTGAACTACGCCTCGCCGAACGGGCTGCGTGCGGCGCTGGCCTATCAGACCCGCACCGGCTCGACCGGCGGTTCGACGCTCTCGGCGGGCTTCGCGGGCCCGATCAACCCGAACGCCTCGATCGTCGGCTCGCTCAACCACGCCTACTCGGGCAACTCCGCCTCGGTCAACGACCAGGTCTCGCTGGCCTACCGGCCCGCCGCCGACGACCGGTTGATCTCGCTGTTCGGCTGGCAGCGCTCCAGCGGGACCGCATCCCTGACCGCCGGCGCCGGCACCGACGTCGTCTCGTTCGAAGAGCTGTTCCGTCCGTGGGACGGCTTCGAAGTGGCCGGCCGGTTCGCGTACAAGCTCGACGGCGACTCGTTCTACAAGGCGCATACCTCGCTCGCCGGCGTGCGCGTGCGCCAGAACCTCGGACGCCGGTTCGACGTCGGCGCGGAAGTGCGCCAGCTCAACGCGGCGAACATCCCGGGCGCGCGCTCGACCGACTTCGCGGTCGAGAGCGGATACCAGATCGGAGGAGGTTCGCGCATCGCAGCCGGTTACAACTTCTCCGGCAGCGCCGATCCGTCGCTGACCGGCACGCCGGTCCGGCGCGGGTTCTACGTGACGTTCACGACGCTCGTCGATCGCATCTTCGGCTGGGGCAAGCGATGAAGAAGAGACTGGTCGCGGGCGCGCTCTCACTGCTGCAGATCCTCTCCACAATCGTCGTCGGCGAGATCGTGACGGCCTCGCCGGCGTTCGCCGCATACGTCTGCAATGCGGGCGGCGACGGGCAGGGCGGCACGCTCTCCGGTCAGGGCGCCAACACGTACTACCAGCCGCCGCTCGGGACGCTCGCGGCGGGGTCGACGAGCGTCCCGCTCGGGACGATCGACACGGGCGGGGGCGGCGGATCGACGGCGGTCGCGGCGGGCGATCTGCTGCTGATCATCCAGATGCAAGACGGTACGTTCAATACGACCAACACGTCGTCGTACGGCACGATCACGACGATCGGG
>JANWKW010000174.1 GCA_025451135.1 Vulcanimicrobiia bacterium
CGCTGATCAGCGGGTTCGCATTCGTGCCGTTCGTCCACAGCATCGGCGCGATGGCGGGCGTGATGGTGCTCTTCGCCTTCGGGCAGTCGCTCGCGAACTCGGGCATCACCGCGATGATCAGCAACCATGCGAACGAACGCGATCAGGGCACCGTGCTCGGGGTCAGTTCGTCGCTCGACTCCGCGGCCGGCATCACGTCGCCGCTGCTCTCGACCGGCATCTTCAGCCGCTACGGCTCGGGCTATGCGGGCGCGGAGCCGCTCGCCTTCGCGGTGCTGGGCCTGCTCATCGGCATCTTCATCCCGCATCGCGCGCCGAACCACGAACCGAAAGAGGCCGCGGTGGCAGACGCCTAGGCGGCGCTGCTCTTCTTCTTCTCGGTCTTGCGCTTCTTGTTGGCTTCGAGCGAGGCCGCGAGCACGTCCATCAGGTTGACGACCTTGGCGCGGGCCGGCGCCTTCTTCGCCTTGGGCAGTTCCTTGCCGGCGGCGCGCGCGTCGATCATGGCGAGCAGTTCGTCGCGATAGCGATTGGTGAACTTCTCCGCGTCGAACGCTTCGACGCTCATCGTATCGATCAGCATCTTGGCCATCGCCATCTCGGCCTCGGGCAGCTTTTCGCCGCGCGGCAGTTCGAGCGTCTCGCTCGAGACGATCTCGCTCGCCCAGTGCATCAGCTCGAGCACCAGCGCTTCGCCGACCGGCTTGACGGCGGCGATATATTCCTTCGTGCGGATCACGACGCGCGCGATCGCGACCTTGTTGGCCGCCAGCAGCGACTCGCGCAGCAGCGCGTAGGCGTGCTTGCCCTGTTTGCTCGGCTCGAGATAGTAGGGCTTGTCGAAGTACATGGGGCTGATCGTATCGAGGTTCACGAACTCGAGGATGTCCACCGACTGGGTCGCCTCGGGATTGACCTTCTCGAAGTCCTCATCGGTGATGATGACGTACTCGCCCTTCTCGTACTCGTAGCCCTTGACGATCTCGTCCCACGGGACGGGCTTGCCGTCCACGCTGCAGGTGCGCTCGTACTTGATGCGGCCTTCGTCCTTGGCGTGCAGCATATTGAACGAGAGGTCGTCCGTCCGCACCGCCGTGAACAACTTCACCGGAATCGTGACGAGGCCGAAGTTGATGGCCCCGGTCCAAATCGCATGTGCCATAGCGCGGCTATTTTACCACATCTTTCGCATCCTTATCGTCGCGGATGCCGAGGAAGGTGGGCTGGCGCAGGTAGCCGTCCTTGGTCCATTCGGTGAACCGGACCTGGACCACCAGCAGCGGCTGGACGAAGTGGGCCGGGGCGTTGGCCACGACCGGGCCGTCGAAGGGCGAGGTCTTGCGGGCCATCTTCTTGAGGCCGGCCGAGATCTCGCGCAGCAGGCGGGCGTCGAACCCGGAGCCGACGCTGCCGACGAACCGGAACTTCTTGCCGACGTACGCCCCGAGCAGGAGCGCTCCGAAGCCCTTGCGGCTGCCCTGGGGATCGGTCCAGCCGCCGACCACGAACTCTTGCTCGTTCTGGGCCTTGATCTTGAGCCAGTCGCGCGTGCGGCGCTCCTCGTAGAGCGAGCCCAGCTTCTTCGCGACGATGCCTTCGAGCCCGGCGGCTTTGGCCTGTTCGAACAGTGCGACGCCCGCGCCGGTCACGTGCTTCGAGTACATCACCAGGCCCTCGTCGGCGATGCAGCGCTCGAGCAGGGCCTTGCGCTCCTCGATCGGCTCCTTCCGCCGATCGCGTCCGTCGGCGTAGAGCAGGTCGAAGGCGACGAACGTCAGCGGGACCTTTTTCTTGCCGTGGTCGTGCAGTCGTCCGAACGACGAACGTCCGTTCTCGTCGAGGCTCACGATCTCGCCGTCGACCACGATCGGGACCGAACGGAACGCGCCCGCCAGATCGGCCAGCTCGGGGAACTTCTGGAGCAGGTCGAGGCCGGTGCGCGAGACCAGCGTCAACTTCCCGTCGGCGTCGACCGTGCAGATCGCGCGATAGCCGTCCCACTTGATCTCGAAGAGCCAGCCGTCGTCGTCGAACGGCGCGTCGGCCAGCGTCGCGAGCATCGGCGACCCGATCTTCGGGAGCGGATCGCGCGCGGCCGCGCGCGGTTTGCCGTCGCCGCGGCTCGCCGGTTTCGACTGCCAGGTCTTGGCCTTGGGATCGGCGGCGATCTCCTCGATCGTCTTGCCGCTCTTGACCGAGGTGGTCTCGTCGGCCGCATCGTAGCCCGGCACGACGTACTCGTCCTTGTCCTTGATCAGCAGCCACGGGTCGCCGTCGTCGCCGTGCTTGTTCTTGATGCGCACGAGCGTGAACATGCCGCGCAATCGCTTGCCGTACATGTAGAACTTGATCTTGCCGTTGGCGATCTCGGTCGCCGGGTCGGTCCCCTCGGCCAGCGCGTAGGTGCCGGCGTCCCAACGGATCACCGCGCCGCCGCCGTATTGCCCCTTGGGGATGTTGCCTTCGAACGCGTTGTACGCGACCGGGTGGTCCTCGACGTGCATCGCCAAGCGGCGCTGAGAGGTGTCAAGCGTCGGGCCCTTGGGGATCGCCCACGACACCATGACGCCGTCGGCTTCGATACGGAAGTCCCAGTGCAGGCGCGTCGCGCGGTGCTTCTGCACGACGAAGCGCAGTTTCTTGGCCGGCGCGGCCTTCTCGCCGCGCGGCTCCGGCGTAGCGCCGAAATCGCGCATCGCCTGATACTTCGCGAGCGAGCCGGGCTTGTCGCCCCGGCTCGCTCGCGGTGTCTTACGGGCCGGCATGGAAGCCGACTTCGCGAGTTATACTCGCGCGCCCCGTCCGGTCAGCAGGTTGAAGATCAACAGGATGATCGCGATCACGATGACCAGGTGGATGATCCCGCCCAGATGCCAGAGCGTGAAGCCGAGCAGCCAGAAGATGACCAGGATGACGATGATCGCCCAGAGGAGGCTCTTCATTACGGCGTGCCTCCGGTGGTCGTGGTGGTCGTGTTGGATTTCTGCGAGCTCGCGCCGCTGTTATCGGCCGGCTGCGTGGTGGTCGTCGTCGTGTTGGACGTCGAGCTGACCGTCCACGGGTGCCACATGAGGACGGCGACGGCGATGATGACGACGACGACGATCGCGATGATCGCCGTCGCGCCGCTGCCTCCGCCTTGCTGCACGATGGTTGGGCGTTCCTGACTCATTCTGTCTCCTCCACTGAAAAAGTATGCGCTTGATTTCTCCCCCGGCCGGGGAGTCGTTAAACCCCATTTCGCCGAAACTCCCGGCCTAGTGTGGAACGCAGCCGGTCTGGGTATCTCCGCGGTCCTCGCGATCGCCGCGTTCGCGCGCGCTTCCCGGCGTGCCGGACACTACGACGGGGCCTACGGTATGACGCCCTCGACGCATCGGCGCTATGCCTACGCCGCGCTGGCGCTCGCGCTCGCCTTCGCCCTGGGTCTGGCCTGGCCGCCCATGCCGACCGTCGTGCTGCTGGGGGCGGCCGTCCTGCTGGCGATCTTCTTCCTCACCTCGTTCTTGCGCGGAGCCGAAGCCGATGACTGACCTGCACTTCTCACCGCGTCCGAACCGCGCCGCCGAGATCGACTGGCAGCCGTGGGCGCCCGAGACGTTCGCCCGCGCGAAGATCCTCGGTCGTCCGATCCTGCTCTCGATCTCGGCGGTGTGGTGCCACTGGTGCCACGTCATGGACGAGACGAGCTACTCCGACGAGGCCGTGCTCGCGGCCATCCGCGAGAAGTACGTGGCGATCCGCGTCGACAACGACGAGCGCCCCGACGTCAACGCGCGCTACAACATGGGCGGCTGGCCGACGACCGCGTTCCTGGCGCCGGACGGCACCACCATCACCGGTGCGACCTACCTGCCGCCGCCCGAGATGCGTCGCGCGCTCGACGAGATCGCCGGATTCTATGCGGCCAACCGCGAGCAGATCGCGCAGCGGGCGCTGGAGCTGCGCGACCGCAAACGCGCCTACGAGCCCGCCTCGCGATCGGATCTCACCCCGGCGATGATCGCGCCGATCGTCGCCTCGCTCGTCGAGAGCTACGACCCGCAGTACGGCGGGTTCGGCACGGCGCCCAAGTTCCCGCAGACGGACGCGCACGAGTTCTTGCTCGGCGAGTACCGGGCCGACGGCGACGGACGTCTGCTCGAGATCGTCGCGAACACGCTGCGGCATATGGCGTTGGGCGGCACGTACGACCACGTCGAAGGCGGGTTCTTCCGCTACTCCACGACGCGCGACTGGTCGGTCCCGCACTTCGAGAAGATGGCGGAGGACCACGCCGGCCTGCTGCGCATCTGCGCGGCGCTCGCCTCGAGCACCGAGGAGCCCTGGGTGCGCGAGACGCTGCGCAGTGCCGTCGCCTACGTCCGCACGGTCCTGCGCGACGGCGCGACCGGCTTCTTCGCCGGCAGCCAAGATGCCGACGAGACGTACTTCGCGCTGCCGCTCGAGGGACGGCGCGCGACGGAAGCGCCGTACGTCGATCGCCGCAACTACTCCAACTGGACGGCCGGGCTCGCGAGCGCGTTCTTCGCGGTCGCGCGCGCGCTCGACGACGACGCGCTCGCCGGCGAGGCGATCGTCGCGCTCGACGGCCTGCACGAGCGCATGCTCGACGACGGCGGCCTGCTGTTCCACGTGCTCGCGCCGGGCGCGCCGCCGGCGGTGCGTGGGTTGCTGACCGATCAGGTCGCCTACGCCCGCGCCCTGCTCGACGCGCACGAACATACCGGCGAAGAGCGGTTCTTGGCGCGCGCGATCGCGATCGCCGACCGCGTCCACGAGGCGTTCGAGGCGCCCGACGGCGGCTTCTACGACAACGCCGGCCTGGAAGAGCGGATCGGCAATCTGACCATCCCGGACCGGCCGATCGGCGAGAACGGCACCCACGCCGATTCGCTGCTCCGCCTGGCCGCGCTGACCGGCGAAGAACGGTTCCACCGGGCCGCGGAGCGGACGCTGCTGCTCTTCGCCGCGACCTACGCGGCCGCCGGGTCGTTCGCGGCCACCTACTGCCGGGCGCTGCGGCGCCTCCTGAGCCCGGAGCGCTCCGTCCGGATCGTCGGCGCGCCCGCCGGGACCGCCGCTCTGCGCGCGGGCGCGCTGGCCCTGGCCGACCCGCTCCTGACCGTCCGGACGGTCCCGCCCGGCCAGGCCGAGGCGCTGGGCCTACCCGCGACGCCCGGTACCGCCTACCTGTGTGCCGGAACGGCCTGCGGCGCCCCGGTCGCCGATCCCGCGGGTCTGGCCGGGGCACGCGAAACACTGCTCGCGGGTGCGGTGTAGATAGGGTGAAAGATGGAGGCCACCGTGAATCCCACTATCGCCAACCCCTACATCGCCAATCTCGTCCTGCAGCTCTCGCCCGAACAGCGCGGCTGGTTCGAATACGAATCGCGCCGCAGCCGTAAGGAGCCCGCCCTCGCGTTCGCGCTCGACCTCGTCCTCGGGCTCTTCGGCGCGCACGATTTCTATCTGGGCGACATCACGCGCGGCGTCCTGATGCTGATCGGGACGATGTCGGGCATCGGCACGCTGATCACGTTCCCGGTCTGGTTCATCAGCCTGTTCACCATCTTCCGCGACACCGAGGCCTACAACGACGCGGTCGACTACTGGCTGCTCGCGTGGGCCTTCGCCGGCACGCAGATGCCGCCGGCTCCCCCGCCGCAGCGCGGACGCTGCGCACCGATCGGCGGACTCCCGGCCGTCGTCCCGGTCCGCCGCCAGCAAGGCGCGTAGGAACGTCGCGCGCGTCGCATAACTTCGGCGCATGGATGCAGAATGGAAGAGCCCGTGGGGCGCGCTTATCAGCGCGCTCCGCGACGCATTTGCGGTACTGAGCAAGAGCCTCGCGCTCTACGCAGGCCTGGCGATCGCCGGCGTCCTGATCGACGTCTTCGTGACACCGCTCCACCCGTTCGTGTTCCTGGACCATCACTGGACGGCGACGGATATCGCGATGACGGTCGCATCCTACTTCGCGCTGGCGAACGCCGTCCGGACGCTGGCGCCCCGGTATGCGATGACGGCGTTGGACCTGCTCGCGATGCTCGGACTGTCCATCCTACTCGTCCTGGGCATCGCGCTTGGGTGCTTCTTGCTGATCGTGCCGGGCTTTTTCGTCATCGCGCGCTTCGGGCCGCTGCCGTACGTCTATCTCCTAGGACGTGCCGTCGATGCGGAGGACGGCCCCTTCGAACGCACGCTCGATGCGACCGCCGAGCGCGGATGGCAGACGCTCGGGCTCTTCATCATGATCGGCATCACCGAGTGGATCGTCGGAACGGTCGCGGACCGGCTCGGCGTTCCCGCGAGCGGCCTCGGCGCGCTTGCCGTCTTCAATCTCGTCTATTTCGCCGCCGGTCTCTGGGCGTCGCAGGTCACCAGCCTCGCCATCCTGCGCTGGGTCGCGGTCGAAGAGCCGAAGCTAGTTGGCGGTCCGGACGAACGCGTTCCAGTACCAGCAGCCCCATAGGCCGACGGCACACGACCAACCGATCAACGTGTAGGCGAGCACGTAGCACCACGCCGGCATGCGGTCGCGCAGGCCGAGCGCCATCAGCGCGACCAGGAACGGTTCGAAGTCGAGCGCGTGGCGCATCCCGAACTGCGCGAACCCGTTGACGTAGTAGACGAAGTTCGGCGCCGCCGTCAGCAGCACGGCGGCCCACAAGGCGAGCGTCAAGCGCGCGGGCTTGCGGGCCAGAAACGCGATCACCAGAGCCGGACTGGTATACGTGAGCGCGAGGCCGGCGAGGCTGGTCTGCAGGTACGGCCACGCCGGGATGACCTGCCAGCCTTGCTGGAAGAACGACTGCAACTGATACGATAGGTAGCGCAGTTGGAACGGCGAGCCGACGGGTGAGCCCGCACTGTCCTGATGGTACCAGGCGGTGTAGCCGATGTCGTACCACGTGCCCCAGCGCGCGACGTTGTACCACAGCCAGAACGCCGCGAACGGCAGGAGCGCGATCGCGAACGCGCTCAACCGCCGCTTCGCATCCTCAGCCGCCAGCAGGTAGGCGTAGACCGGAACCGCGAGGATCAACGAGAAGCGCGACTCGACCGCCAACGCGGCCCAGATCGCGACCACCCAACCGCGCCGCTTGCCGGCCAGCTCGCAGAGCGCGAGCATCGTGAAGCACACGGAAGAGACGTGCGCGATGAACCACACGTCCCCCAGCATCGCGCACCACAACAGATCGGTACCCGCTAGGAGGAACGCGCATACGAAACCGCTCGCGAGCGGCGAGAGCCCGTAGCGCTCGCACAGCTCCCAGGTCGCGCCGATGCCGACCGCGCACAGCACGATCGCCAAGAGCGTCTGATTGACGCCCAGACCGAACAGCGCGACGAACGGCAGCAGCAGCAGAGCCGGAGCGGGCGCTTCGATCACGTAGTGCTGACCGGGGTACGAGAGCGCGTCGATGTAGGGGCCCGGCCAGGCGATCCAGGCGTGCCCGTGGAGCAGCGCGTCGGCCAGCAGGACGAAGTTGTTGTACGGCGTCGAGCGTCCGTGCGAGACCAGCCAGGTCGCGACGAACGCGATCAGCGCGACGACGTAGGAGCGCGGCACCTTCACGGCTTCACCAAACGATAGACGGGCGGTCGCACCGTCAGTGCTTCGAGGCGATAGCCCGGAACGCTTCCGGGAATCCCGCCGACGTAGTAGACCGGGCGGGTCTTGGCCCACTCGCGCACGTAGTCCGCGTCGTCGTCGATCCAGGCGACGTCGAGCCCGCGCGCGCCGAACGATCCCTCGACGTAGGCGGCGTACGCGAGCGGCGTGCCGTAGGCCCAGTTGGCGACGATCATCGCGTTCGGGTCGGTGATCCGTTCGACCGTCTCGATGGCCCGGCGCGCGCGGTCGTCGTAGGGCTGGTGGAAGAAGTGCGGCTGGTCGCAGACCAGGAAGACGGCGATCGCCGCCGCGCCGGCCGGCACGAGCGCTCGCGACCACGACGCGAACCGGGCCGCTCCGGCGATCGCGCCGCCGATGAAGATGGAACCCACCACGAACGACGTGATGAAGTAGCGCCCGAGATCGGTCTCGTCGGGATAGCCGAGCGCGAACGGCACCGCGACCGCGCCGCACAGCAGCAGCACGCTTGCGATCAGGCGATCGCGGGCGAACGCGTAGGCGACGCCGCCCGCCAGCAGCGCCAGTCCGAACCAGGTGAATTCGTCGCGCAGCGCTTCGAGATACAGGTGTCCGCGGCGCGCGTAGACGTCGGGCGAGACGATCGCGCGCAGGCCGCCGTTCACGTCGAAGTCGGAGCCGCTGATCTCGGCGCGCAGCCCGTCCCACGTCGACGGGTGGTCGTAGTCGAAGAACGGCCGGCCGGCGGGCAGGCCGAGCGCGCGCTGCGGATCGCCGGCGTGCGCGTTCACGTACGCGCTGCGCAGCGGGAGGTAGGCGTAGAACGCGATGACGATCCCGCACGCGAGCCCGATCGCGCCGATCAGCGTCTTCGACGGCAGACGATGCAGGCGCGCGATCAAGAGCACGAGCAGGCCGGGGAGCAGCAGCGCGCAGACCGGATGGGTGGCGATGCCGACGCTCCACGCGACCGCGCCGGCGTAGAACCAGCGCGTCTCGCCGTCGCGATACCAGCGCAGCGCGCAGTAGAGCGTGGCCGCGATCGCGAGCGCCGCGAACTCGTGCACTTCAGCCTTGGTGGCGTGCGACCAGACCGCGCCGCCGGCCGCGAAGATCCAGGCCGCGATCGCGCCGGCCCACGCGTTGTCGTAGCGCTCGTAGACGATCCGCGCGACCAGCAAAGCGACCAACGAGAGGGACGCCACGCTGATCAGGCTCATCCGGAAGGCGACCGTTCCGACCGGCAACGCGTGCGTGACGATCCAGCCGAGGATGACGTAGGCGGGGAATCCGGTCGGATGGGCGATGCCCAGCAGGTACGGCACCGTGTCCATCTCGCCGGTGTCCCAATAGCCGACGTCGCGGTAGGCGGTCAGCAAGAACAGCGCGGCCGGAAGCGCCCACGCGAGCCAGAGCGGCAGGCGCTCGCGCGCGACCGTCAACGCTTCCCGAAGGTCGAGGGCGGCAGCGACGTGGGGAAGCGATACTCGCCGAACGCGATCCGTTCGCGCGCCGGCCGGCCGCCGACCGTCCCGGTGACGGTCGCCAAGACCGGCACCCAGTAGCCGCCGAACGGCGCGTAGCGCACCTCGCCGTCGCCGCGCGCGGCCGCCGACGACGTGCGGAAGACGATCGAACGCGGCAAGAACGTCTCGCCGTCGATGGTCACTTGTCTGACGGAGAATCCGGTCGCCGCTTTCACGAGCGGCGTCGCATCGAAGAGGTAGTCGGTCCGTCCGGCGGCCGGGATCGCGCGCACGAAGAGCAGCTCGTACGCCCCGGGTCGCGGGGCGAGCAGCCCGACCGCATACCGGTCGCCGCGCTTGCCGATCGCGATCGCGTCCGTCTTCGGGCGCGAGCCGTCGATCGAGATCGTCTCGTCGCGCACGGCGAGCCCGGCCCGATAGATGCGATGGCGCTGTTCGATATCGTTCGGACCCGCTTGCGAGACCGCATACGAGAAGATCTCGTAGGCCGGTGTCTTGACCGCCGTCAGCGCTCGCGCGTAGTTCTGGAGGACGAGTTGCGAATCGAGCGGCGCAGCCCCCACGAGAAGCACCGCGAACAGACTTGTCATCCCGAGCGTAGTGAGCGCAGCGAACGTAGTCGAGGGACGAGGGACCGCCACTAGCTAAAGACCGCGTCCCGGATCGCTTGCAGTGCCTTATCCGCGCCGGCCGGATCCTTGCCGCCCCCCTGGGCCTGCGCGGCCTGGCCGCCGCCCTTCCCGCCGACCAGCGGCGCCGCCAGCTTGACCAGGTTGCCGGCGTGCACGCCGGCGCTCACCTGATCGTCGCTGACCGAGACCAGGATCGAGACGGTGCCGTCGACGACGCCCGCGAGCGCGATCGTACCGCTGCGCAGACGCGAGCGGATGGCGCCGCTCAGGTGTCGCAGCGCGTCGCCACCCGCATCCGGGACGACCGCGCCGACGAACGCGCGTCCGTCGCGCTCTTCTTTCTTCTCGAGGTAGGACGCCGCATCGGCCGATGCGAGCCGGGCTTTGGCCTGACCGAGCGCGGTCTGGAGCTCTTTGGCCTCGCGCTGCATGCGCTCGATGCGCTCGCCCAGCTCGTCCGGCGTGGTCGCGAGCGCGCTCGAGAGCGAGGATAGCAGCTCGTGCTGCTTGTCGACGAACTCCTCGGCCGACTTCGAGACGCACGATTCGATGCGGCGGATGCCGCTGCCGACCGAGAACTCCGAGAGGATCACGAATAGTCCGAGTTCGCCGGTCGAATGCGAGTGCGTGCCGCCGCAGAACTCGACCGACGGACCGGCCTGCACGACCCGGATGCGGTCGCCATATTTCTCGCCGGCCATCCAGATCGCGCCGGTCTTCTTGGCCTCTTCGAGCGTCAGCACGCGCGTTTCGAGATGCGCGTCGTCGCGGATCATCTCGTTCACGCGCTCCGAGACCGCCCGCTTCTGATCGTGCGAAAGCGCGCCCCCCGGCCAGCGGAAATCGAACCGCATCCGGTCGATGCCGACCCACGATCCGGCCTGGACCACATCGTCCCCGAGGACGTCGCGCAGCGCGCGCTGCAACAGATGCGCCGAGGTATGGTGGCGTCGGCTCTCGCGGCGCCAGTCCGCCGAGACCGCGGTGCGCACGCGGTCGCCGGTCGCGAGGTCGCCGCCGACCAGCACGCCGATGTGGGCGATCGCCTCGCCCATGTA
>JANWKW010000175.1 GCA_025451135.1 Vulcanimicrobiia bacterium
ATCCGCGACATGGCGGTGCACTACGGGCCGAGCCCTGCCCTCGCCGAGACCTCGCTCAAGATCTACCGCAACCTGGTGACCGCGGTGATCGGCCCGTCGGGCTGCGGCAAGTCGACCTTCATCCGCGCGCTCAACCGGATGCACGACCTCCAGCCCGACGTGCGCGTCGAGGGCGAGGTCGTGCTCGACGGCGAGGATATCTACGCGCCGGGCGTCGACCCGGTCGCCATCCGCCACCGTATCGGGATGGTCTTCCAGCGCCCCAACCCGTTCCCGAAGTCGATCTTCGAGAACGTCGTCTACGGGCCGCGCACGCACGGCGAGGGCAACCGCAAGAAGCTCCACGAGATCGCCGAGCGCAGCCTGCGCCACGCGGCGCTCTGGGACGAGGTCAAGGACCGGCTGGATAAATCCGCACTCGAACTCTCGGGCGGACAACAGCAGCGCTTGTGCATCGCCCGCTGCCTGGCGGTCGATCCGGAAGTGCTCTTGATGGACGAGCCGGCCTCGGCCCTGGATCCGATCGCGACCAGCAAGATCGAAGACCTGATCGGCGAGCTGAAGAAGGACTACACCGTCGTCATCGTCACCCACTCGATGCAGCAGGCCGCCCGCATCAGCGACTTCACCGCCTTCTTCCTGATGGGCGAGCTGATCGAGAAGGGCGAGACCCGGGCGATCTTCACCCAGCCTAAGGACAAGCGCACCGAGGACTACATCACGGGCCGCTACGGGTGATCGGGCGGGGGCGTCGCCTTAATGCGGCTTAATCGCTCCCGCATCCAGATTTAAGGCTGCGATAACGGCGGGATAAAACCGGACCGTTACGCTTGTCTTCGATGAGCAGAGCTTCTATCACGCGCACCGGCCTCTGGGCCTGTGCGTTTCTCTTCACGCTGACGACCGCGGCCCTCGCCCAGACGGCGACCCCGGCACCGAAGCCAACCGCCACGCCGGAGCCCTTCTCCTACAACGGCTACGTGCGCGCATTCTACTTCACGCGCCAAAATGCGACCGCCTACCCGAAGGGTACCGGCCAGCTGAATCAGGCCGCGTTCAACGCGGCCGTCAAACTCCACGGCGAGTACGCCTTCGGCGCGACGCCCTGGAGCGTCGGGGCGACCTACGTGTACGCCAATCCGCTGGGACAGAACGACATGTGCGACGACGTCGGCAACTACGCCGCCGGCGGCACGTGTCAACAATACCCGAGCGCCAACAACAACGAGAAGATGTCCGATACGACGCTGCCGGGATATACGCTCTCGACGCTCGGCGAGGCGTACCTGCAGTACAAGGACAAGTACGCGAACGTCAAGATCGGCGACCAGTCGTTCACCTCGCCGTGGGCGAATCCGTCGGACTCGCGGGTGAAGCAGGTCTACTTCCAGGGTCTCGATGCGAACGTCGCGCTCGCGCCGGGCTGGAGCGTCGGGGTCAGCCGGATGCTGCAGTGGGAATCGCGCGTCTCGTCCGATTTCAACCGGAGCACGCTGCTGCCGGGATCGCTTGCGGCCGACGGTTCGATCGCCAAGCCGACCACCGGCTTTCTGCTGCTCAAGGGTTCCTACGCCCATGCGAGCGATTTCGTCGCGAACCTGAACTTCTATCAGTTCTATGACTACGCGTCGTTGACGTGGGTCGACGGCAAGTGGTATCCGTCGCCCAAATCCCCGTTCAAGTTCTTCGTGGCCGGCCAGTTCGGCTCCGAGAAGAGCGCGGGCGCGGCGATCTCCGGCATGGTCGACAGCCAGATGGCGGGCGCGCAACTGGGCGCCTCGTTCGGCAAGAACGTCGACGTGACGCTCGGCTTCAACACGTCGCCGTGGCATTCGAAGGATATCTCCGCCGCGTCGTGCGCGGCCGCGCAAGCGGCCTCCGGGCTCTTCTTGCCGACCGGGGGTTCGCCGATCTGCCAGACGCTCGGCGGCGGCACCTACCGGATCTACTACGGCGGCATGGCGTCGCCGTATACCGATTCGTACGCGACCGATCCCACCTTCACCGGGTCGATCTCGCAGACGATGGTCGACCGGCGCGCCGCCGGCGATGCGTTCAAGCTCGGCGCGACCTACCTGAGCACGAATAAGCGCTTCAAAGCGATCGTGAGCCAGGCTTGGTACGACTACTCCAACGGCGCCGGCGCGAATGCGACGACCGCCGAGACCAACGTGGACCTGACGTATTTCTTCAACAAGGTCGGCAAGGGTGCGTATCACGGGTTCCAGCTCCGTCATCGCTACGCGGAGCGCGATATCCGCAACACCGTGCCCTACGGCGGGCTCCCGGTCTTCAAATACAACCGCACGCAGCTCGAGTTCGACTTCTAAGAAACACGACACCGAAAGGATCATCCATGTCTAAGAACCTGATCGTCCCGGCGCTCATCGCCGCCCTCCTCGTCCCCGGCATCGCGATGGCCGACGTGCAGATCACGGCCGCCGGATCGACCGCCTTGCTGCCGCTGGTCAAGCAGTCGGCCGCCGAATACCAGGCCGCCCATCCCGACGTGAAGATCTCGGTCTCGGGCGGCGGCTCGTTCGTCGGCATCAATCAAGCCACGTCGGGCAACGCCGATATGGGCGATTCGGACGTCATCGCTCCCGGTTCGGCCGGCTTGACCGATCACCGGGTCGCGGTCGTCGGCTTCGGCATCATCGTCAACCCGTCGGCCGGCGTGAAGGGTCTCTCGGCCAAACAGGTCCGCGACGTGTTCGCGGGACGCGTCACGAACTGGAACCAGGTCGGCGGGGCCGATCAGCAGATCGTCGTGATCAACCGGCCGCGCTCGTCGGGCACGCGCTTCGTGTTCCGCGCGACCATCATGGGCCTCTCGAGCATCAGCGAGGGCGGACTGATCGAGGACTCGTCCGGCACGGTCGTCACCACCGTCGGCAGCACGCCCGGCGCCGTCTCCTACGTGGCGCTCGGCTACACCAAAGGAAAGCCGGTCACGGTGCTCTCGATCAACGGCGTCGCGCCGAACGACGACACGATCCGCACCGGCAAGTATCCGATCTGGTCGTACGAGCACGTCTTCACCAAGGGCAGCTCCAATGCGGCCGTCGAGGCGTTCATCAAGTACATCGCCGGCAATACCTCCGCCATCGAGAAGCTCGGCTTCATCGCGGTCCGCTCGATGAAAGTCAAAGAACTCAACCGCTAGGCTCCGATTAATCCACGGAAAAGGCGGGTCCCTCAAGGGGCCCGCCTTTCGGCATCCAAATAGTGGGGCCGTCATGGCTTCCACGATGCAGGCTCTATGTAAGGTCAAGCCCGAGGCGGGTTTCGTGCTCCAAGAGGTGCCGATCCCCGAGATCGGTCCGACCGACGTGCTGATCAAGGTCGAGAAGGCCGGGGTCTGCGGCACCGACTACCACATCTACGGTTGGGACAAGTGGGCGCAAGCCCGCGTCAAGCCGCCGCTCGTGATCGGCCACGAGTTCATGGGACGGGTCGCGGCCGTCGGCGGCGCCGTGCATAGCGTCGCGGTCGGCGATCGCGTCTCGGCCGAGGGCCATATCGCGGATCTCACCTGCCTGCTCTGCCGGACCGGCCAGGCGCACATCTGCGAACGCGTCGAGATCATCGGCGTCGATCGCGACGGGGCGTTCGCCGAATACATCGCGATGCCGGAATACAACGTCTGGAAGCTCGATCCGGCCATCCCCGACGAATACGCCGCCATCTTCGATCCGCTCGGCAACGCCGTCCATACCGTCATGGCGGCCGGCGTCTCGACCAAGAGCGTGGTCATCACCGGCGTCGGCTCCATCGGGCTCATGGCGATCCCGGTCGCCCGCGCGGCCGGCGCGGCCGCCGTCTATGCGATCGACGTCAATCCCGCCAAGCTCGACCTCGCGAAGCGCCTGGGCGCCGACGAGACGTTCGACGCGCGCGATCCGGAGCTGGTCGCCAAGATCCACCGGCTCACGAACGGCGACGGCGTCGACGTGCTGCTCGAGATGTCGGGACAAGGATCGGCGATCGATACCGGCCTGCAGATGGTGCGCAACGGCGGCCGGGCGGCGCTGCTCGGCATCCCGAGCGACGACATCAGCATCAACCTGGCCGAACGCATCATCTTCAAGGGGCTGACCGTGCTGGGCATCAACGGCCGCACCATGTTCGAGACCTGGTATCAGACGCAGGCGCTGGTGAAATCCGGTCGCGTCGATCTGCGGCCGATCATCACCCACGTGCTGCCGTACACCGAGTACGACAAGGCGTTCGCGCTGATGAAGAGCGGCGAAGCCGCCAAGATCGTCCTCGACTTCAAAGGAGATCAGGCGTGAACGCCGCGTTCGATGCCAAGCTCAATGCCGACCTCGACAAGCTGAAGGCGGCGGGCACCTACAAGCAGCTCCGCCACATCACCGGTCCGATGGCGCCCGAAGTGCACATGGAAGAGGCGGGCGACGTGATCGTGCTGTCGTCCAACAACTATCTCGGCCTGTCGGACGAGCCGAGCGTGGTCGCGGCCGGTAAGGCCGGTCTGGACAAGTACGGCGCCGGCACCGCGTCCGTCCGCTTCATCTGCGGCACCTTCGACATCCACCGCATCCTCGAAGACCGGATCGCGGCGTTCCTCGGAACCGAGGCCGCGCTGACCTACGTCTCGTGCTGGAGCGCCAACACCGGCCTGTTCCCGACCATCTGCGAAGAGGGCTCGGCGATCGTCTCGGACGAGCTCAACCACGCCTCGATCATCGACGGCTGCCGGCTGGCGAGCAAGGCCAAGCGCGAACGCTACAAGCACGGCGATATGGCCGACCTCGAGGCCAAGCTGCAGTCGCTCCGGGGCTGCGCGCCGATCCTGATCGTCACCGACGGCGTCTTCTCGATGGAGGGCAGCCTCGCCAAGCTCCCCGAGATCGTCGCGCTCGCCGAGAAGTACGGCGCGGTCACGGTCGTGGACGATTCGCACGGGACCGGCGTCACCGGCAAGACCGGGCGCGGCACCATCGAGCACTTCGGCCTCGAAGGCCGAGTCGACATCATCACCGGGACCCTCGGCAAGGCCCTCGGCGGCGCGGCCGGCGGCTTCGTCGCCGGCAGCCACGCGTTGATCGACACGCTGATCCAGCGTTCGCGCCCGCAGCTGTTCTCGAACGCGCTTCCGGCGACGGTCGCGTGCAGTTCGCTGCAAGCCATCGAGTATCTGGACGCGCATCCCGAGCTGGTCGAGAAGCTGCGCGCCAACGTCGCCTATTTCCGCGACGGGCTGAAACGTCTGGGTTTCAAACCGCTCGAAGGCGAGAGCGCGATCGTGCCGATCATCGTCGGCGATACCGCCTTCGCCATCGCCATGAGCGACGCGCTGCTGAAGAAGGGCGTCTTCGTCACGGGCTTCGGCTTCCCGGTCGTTCCCGAAGGGACGGCCCGGATCCGCACGCAGCTGAGCGCGGCGCTCACCCGGGACGAGATGGACCGCGCGCTGGCCGCGTTCGAAACGGTCGGCCGCGACGTCGGGTTATTGAAGTAAGGGACCATGGCCAAGCTCTACTTCAGATATTCCGCGATGAACGCGGGCAAATCCACCGCGCTGCTCCAAGTCGCGCACAACTACGAGGAGAACGACAAGTCCGTCCGCCTGTATACGGCCGGGCTGGACGACCGCTTCGAGGTCGGCACGATCACCTCGCGCCTCGGACCGAAGCGCGACTCGATCACGTACGACGAGACGACCGATTTCTACGCCGACCTGACGTCGACGCCCAGGCGGCTCGACTGCGTGCTGGTCGACGAGGCCCAGTTCTTGCGGCCGGCCCAGGTACGGCAGCTCCACCGCGCCGCCCACGTCTTGGGCGTGCCGGTGATCTGTTACGGCCTGCGCAGCGATTTCTCGGGCGAGCCCTTCCCCGGTTCGGTCTATCTATTGACCTTGGCCGATAGCCTGGAAGAGATCAAGAACATCTGCGCGTGCGGCCGCAAGGCGACCATGAATCCGCGCGTCGACGAGACCGGGAAGCGGGTCCTCGAAGGCGCTCAGATCGCGATCGAGGGAGAGACCATCTACCGCCAGATGTGCGGACGCTGCTTCTACGAGACGATGAACGGAAAGGCATGACGTGAGACGATCGGCGGGTGCGATCATCGCCTTGACGGCCGTCGCGGTGTGCTGCGCGGCGACGCCGGCGCCGCCGCCGGTGCCGCACCTGACCTTGCCTTCGCCGTGGCGGCCGGTCTCCGGGCTGCCTCAGTCGAGCGACTTCACCTACGTCGCGCAGTGGGTGCTGCCGAACGGGCAGCTCGATCCGGCGCCGAGCGCGCTGCAATACATCAGCGTCAAGGTCAAGCCGCTGGACGAAGGCGGTTTGGGCGGTTACGTCGCCGATGCGGTCGCCAGCCTGACCTCGTCGCACCAGGCGACCAATGCGAAATACGCGCAGATCGAATCGTGCGTCCGGCCGGCCTGGATCGTCACGTTCGATGCGACCGTCAACGGATCGCCCCGGTCGTTCGAAGAGGTCGACATGACGTTCCGCTCGACGCTGTACGAAGCCGAGTACAACCGGCCCGCCGGCCAAGCGGTCGAACCGACCGCGCACGCGGCGTTGCTGACGTTCTGCGCGTCGGTCCCGTCGCATCACGGCACGACTTCGTGATCGGCATCGTGCTTCTCGCCCTCGCTGCGGAAGCGGCCGCATTCTCGGCCCCCGCCGGCTGGGTGCGCGCGGACGTCGATGCGACGCACGGTGCGATCGCTCCACACGTCCGTACGGTCGAGGCATGGGTGCCCGAGAAGCGTTCGTCGGCCAAGGACGAGTTGTACTATGCGGTCGGAGACGGCGGCATCGCTCTTGCGGCATTCGTCGCCGAGATCAAGGCCGCGCTGCCGGCCGGCGCGGTCGTTTCCGAGGACAAGGCCGTCACGCTTTGCGACGGCCAAGCCGGGCGCTATCTCGCGTTCGCCACGCCGACGCTTGCGGTCGAGGAGATCGTCGCCGTCACCGGCGACATCGCGGCCGCCGCGCGCTACGAACGCACCGCCGGCTCCGGCGAGGACCCGCGGGCCCGCGCGAGCGTCGACGGTCTGTGTCCGCAAGCGGAGACGCCGCCCTCGGACGGACGTTAGCCGGTCGTCTCGCCGAGCTTGTCGTAGGCGCGGAGTTTCGGGAAGATCTTCGCGGCGATCGCGATGACGACGAGGGTGGCGATGCCGCCCGCCACGACCGCCGCCACCGGGCCCACCAGCGCGGCGAGCGCCCCGGACTCGAAACCGCCGAGCTGGTTGGAGGCGCCGATGAAGATGTTCTCGACGGCGCTCACGCGCCCGCGCATCTCGTCGGGCGTGTCCAGCTGCACCAACGCGCTGCGGATGACGACGCTGACGATGTCGAATCCGCCGGTCGCCGCCAAGGCGATCAGCGAGACGATCAGATCGTGCGAGAGCCCGAAGACGATGGTCGCGACGCCGAAGCCGGCGACGACCCAGAGCAAGGTCGCGCCCGCCTTGCCCTTGAGCGGGCGGCGCGCGAGATATGCGCCGACCAGCATCGCGCCGACGGCCGGCGCGCTGGTGAGCGCGCCGTAGCCGATCGGCCCGACGTGCAGGATCTGGGTGGCATAGATCGGCAGCAGCATGACCGCGCCGCCGAACAGGACCGCGAACAGATCGAGCGTGATCGCGCCGAGGATCACGGGACGGCGGAAGATGAAGCCGATGCCGTCGGCAGCGGCCTTCAGCTCGATCGGCTCGACAGCCGTCGGACGGGGTGTGAGGAACGTATAGGCGACCGCCGCAAGCGCGTAGGCGCCGGCGGCGACCGCGAACGCGACCGGCGTGCCGATCGCGATCAGTAGCCCGCCGACGGCCGGTCCGGCGATGGTGATGATCTGACCGATCGCGGTCGTCATGGCTTGTGCGCGGATGTAGTGGTGCGACTGGACGATGCCGGCGAGCAGCGTCCGTTCGGCCGGGTCGCCCAGCGCGTGCGCGATGCCGATACCCGCGACGGCGCACAGGTTGAGGAGGAGCGAATGCGTGCCGGTGAGGATCAAGGCGACGAACGCCAGCACCGCCGCGACCTCGCCGAGCGTGCAGAAGATGCAGACCAGGCGCCGATCGAAGCGATCGGCGATGATGCCGGCCGGTATCGCCAGCAAGAGTTGGGGAACGAAGAGCACGAGTCCGACCAGCGCAAGATCGAAGGCTTGATGACGCAGGCCGTAGATCTGCCAGCCGACCGCGACGGTCTCGACGCTATAGCCGAGACGCGCGCCTTGGCGCGCTAGGAAGTAGGCGAGGTACTCACGATCGCGGAGAAGTTCACGCACGGTCCGATGCGGGTTCTGGAGGAGCCGTCAACATCCCCCAGCTAACCAGCGACATGATGTTCCGCGCACACTCGACCTTCTTCGGACTCTTCACAGCCGCAGCGGCGCTCGGCATCGCGGGGATCGCGAGCGCATGGTCGTGGAACGCCGCGATCTACGTCTTCGGTCCGATCGTCGTGTTCGTGCTCGCCGCAAGGATCTTCGCCGGGTACGCGCCGCTCTCGTACGGGCGCGAGGAAAAGGAAATGGACCAGGACGCAGACGCTGCGGGCGACGACGGCCTCGAACGGTATTCCGCCGGCAGACGGCCGGGTATGCCCGCCTCGAACAACGAGTTGCTCGCCTCGGCGTACGCCAAAGCCCGGCTGGGAGGCATGACCGCCGACGCCACGGAGCGCTTTGCGAAGGTCGCCACGCGCGTCGATGAAGACGAACGTGGCGACCAGGAGCCGTAAGGCTCAGATCCCGAGCGGGTAGGCCTCCTCGCCGTGGAGTTCCATGTCGAGGCCGGTCTCTTCGGCGTGCTCGTCCACCTTGACCCTGGTGACCAGGTTGATCAGCCACAAGAAGCCGTAGGTGAAGCCGAACGCCCACGCGCTGCAAACGATCGCCGCGACCAGCTGCTTGCCGAAGAACGATGGGTTGCCGTAGAGCAGGCCGTTCGCGCCGGCCGCGTTCCAGAGCGTCGAGCCGAAGATCCCGAGCATCACGATGCCGAGGAATCCGCCGACGCCGTGCACACCCCAGACGTCCAGCGCGTCGTCCCAACCGAGCTTGTTCTTGAGCGCGACCGCATAGTAGCAGACCAGGCCTGCGGCGATGCCGATGATGACGGCGACCATCGGCGAGACGTAGCCTGCGGCCGGCGTGATGGTCGCGAGGCCTGCGACCGCGCCGGTCAGCAGGCCGATGAACTTGGGCTGACGTCCGTGCGCCCATTCGACCAGCAGCCACGCGACGGCGGCGAACGACGCCGCGATGTCGGTGTTGAGGAACGCCGACGCGGTGACCGCGTCGACGCGCAGTTCCGACCCGGCGTTGAAGCCGTACCAGCCGAACCAGAGCAGGCCGGTGCCGAGCGCGATCAGCGGGACGTTGTGCGGCTTGCTCTCCACGACCGCGCGGCGGCCGACGTAGAGCACCGAGGCGAGCGCTGCCGATCCG
>JANWKW010000176.1 GCA_025451135.1 Vulcanimicrobiia bacterium
GTGTCTTAGGACACTAAGACACTTTTGCGAACGAACGAATTTCAGCTCGACGATCGCTCCTCATTGCCGGTCTACGTGGAGTTGCGAGACCCGAGTCTGCACGCCTGGGCACGGGGGAGGCTCCGGGGCGGCGACCGGCTCCCGGCGGTACGGACCGTCGCGACCTCGCTGCAGGTCAATCCGAACACCGTCAACCGGGCCTATGCGGAACTCGAGCGCGACGGCGTGCTCGTGGTCGAGCGGGGGCGTGGTACCTACGTCGCCGATCGGGCCAGCGCCTCGCGGGCGCCGCACCGGCACAAGCTCGTCGAGCTGGCCGAGCGATTCGTCGCTCAGGCGCGCGCGATGGGATTCGACGGGCCGGAGATGCTCAAAGCCGTCGCGACGGCCGTTCGCTCGCTGCGCGGATCCCGGAGGTAACCTGCTATGGACGCACTCTTGATCGTCGGCGTCGTCGGACTCATCATCCTGGCGCTCAAGCGCTGGGATCAGCGCGCCGCGCTACCCGCGCATCGCCAGCGCCGCGATGCGGGCCGCCTTCCCTGGTGACGGCTTAGCCTCGAACGCGCACAGGGCTTCACCGACACGTGCGGCCATGGTGTTGGTGACGAACCACGGCGGCTTCGGGAGCAGCGTGCTTCCGTAGCCGCCGAGGCTTCGCGGAAACGGCGCGAACGGCGCCCGCACGACGCTCTTCAAGCTTCGCGAGAACAGATGGGCGTTGTGCACGACGCCGATCCCCGAGCCGACGTCGTCGGGCGTATGGCCGGGATAGGCGCCCCACGGCGTCTCCGCCAGCAGATAGCCGACCCCGGTCCAGGCGTTCACCGCGACGCAGCCGTAGCGCAGCCCGGCGATCGCGGCATCGAGCTCGTTCGCGAACGCGCGCTCGGTCTTCGGATGCACGATCAGATTCGCACCGAGCGTCCCGTCCAGCTCGTCGTTCGCGAAGTCGATCGCCGACGCAAGATAGGCCTCGGTCTCACCCGGCAGCGTATGGAGTCCCAATACGTCGCAGAAGGCCTCGGTCCGCAAGGCCGCGTCGCCGGCGCGCACCAGCACGGTCGCATCGGCGACCGCGGTCCGGCCGGCCGTCAGCGCGTCGTGGCGCTCGGCGGCACCGGGGTAGTACTGCGGGCGCGGCGCCAGACCGCCCAGGATGCGGCCAAGGTGCGCTAACAGCTTGGGCGTGCCGTCCCAGTCGGCGGGCAGCACGAGCACTTGCGATGCGATGCAGTTGAAGCCGCCGTTGTGCCGCTTCTGCGTCGCGATGTTCTCGGCTTGAAAGGCGAAGTCGTCATCCGTCCAGTCGCCCGGCACCACGATCGTGGGGCTGACGTTGCCGAGTTCGCTGGTGAGCGGCTTGTCCACGCCGGCCGCACGCAGGCCCGCCAGGATCGCCTCGTGGGTGCGCCGGCTGCCGGTCACGTGGATCTCGTCGATGCGCGGATCGGCGCACAGCTGCGCCCCCAGGTCGGCACCGCCCTCGACGATGCGAAGGTAGCCCTCGCGGATCAGCGGTGCGAGCGCGACCTCGAAGACGGGTCGCAGATAGGCGTTGACGGGATTCATCTTGAGCGCGCAGACGGCACCGTCGGCGACGAGCTTGTAGAGCACGTCCAGCGGCGGGATCGAGGCGATATTTCCAGCTCCGAGCACGAGGGCGACGCGCGGCTGAGGATCGCTCAAGGCGTACCACGGCCCGAGCGTCTCGGCCAGGTTCGCCGGCGTGACGCCGTCCTGCATCCAGACCTCGGCGCGGACCCCGTGGAGAAGGAGCGCATCGTAGAGCGTCTCCGGGAAGACGTCGACTACCGTCCGGCCATCGGGACGCCGCCGGACCCGTTTTGCGGGGATCTGCGGGCGTCCGGTGGCCGCGATCTGCTCCAGCGTGCGGATATACCGGTTGACGGCGTAGAGCACGGCCCAGGGCCCGGAAATGGCCTCCTCGCCCGCCAGGGACGTGCCTGCGATGCCTTTGGCTTCGGCGGCGACGGCCGTCCAGCGCGCGGCCACGGCGGCGGTGGCGTCGCGGACCTCGGCCAGGAGCCGGGCCTTTGCCGCGGGCGCAAGCGCGATCCAGCGCACGGCGCCGGCGCGAAGCGCCTCGAGGTCGGGGTCGAAGGCCGCGGTTTCCGTCATGCGATGCGCTTGACCGGACCGGGTATACTTCCCTACGGAGGTACCCGCAATGGCGAAGAAACGCAGACGTCATCGCGAGCCGAACCTCGTACCCCGGCTCGGGCCGGCGACGAACCTGCGACCCGCAGGGGCTCACGACGACAAGAAACTCTACGACCGCAAGAAGATCAAAGCCGTCCTACGGCGCCAAGCCGAGGACGGCTTTGATAATTCTGCGGTCAGCCGTGGGCAGCGGTGATCATCCAGCTGACGCCATACTTGTCGTTGACCGTGCCGAACGTGCCGCCCCAGGGGACGGCGCCGAACGGCATCGTGATCTTGCCTCCGTTCGCAAGCGCGTTGAAGTTGCGCTCGCCGTCCGCGACCGCGTCCATCCCGAGCGAGAGCGAGATCTCGGTCTCGCCGGTCGGCGACGGCGCGCTGCCCGGATGACCGTCCGAGGCCATGAACGAGAAGCCGTCGCCGGTGAAGGTCGAGTGGATGACCTTGTCTTTCCACGATTCGTCGACGCCGGCGCCCGCGGGCGATTCTCCGAAGCGGTTCACTTCATACGAGCCGCCGAGCGCGGTCTTGTAGAATTCCAGCGCTTCGTCGCACTTGCCGTAGAAACAGAGATAGGGTTCGAGGCGCATGGCGTCTCCTTTACTTCAGTCGGTGATCGGGTAGAGTCTCCAGCCGTGCTCCTGTGCGAGCTGGACGACCATCGCGCCTGCGGGCACGACGGAGAAGCCGGGCAGCACGTGGGCGGTCCAGTCGTCCACGATCTGCGGGTGCGAGAGGCCCGACGATGCGACGAACTTGGCGGAGATGCCCGCGATCGCGTTGTGACAGACCAGAAAGCGCGCGCCGCGCGCGAGCAGCGCGGCCGACGAGTAGTCGTGGTAGACGCCGCTGGGGTCGTTCGGATCGGCACCTAGATCGAGCGGTCCCCAGGCGAGCCGGGTGGGATTCGCGAGTGCGGTCGCGCCGTTGCGGTCGGTGATCCCGAGCACGTCGCCGATCCGGTACTTCGCCCACGTCGCATCGTCGAGGGCGAATACGACGGGCGCGGCGATCAGCACCGCCGCCACCGCGAGCGGGGAACGTGCCGGGAGTGGCTGGAGCGAGAACGTATAGGCGTTCCAGGCGTTCGTCATCTTCATGAAAGCCGCGGCTACGCCCGGTGCGGCGAGCAGACCCGGATCGGTCAGGAACAGCTGCTTGTTCGGCTGGGGGTCGTCGATCACGCGCATCATCGCGGCATGGTCGTATTGCCCGCGTACGAGCAGCGGCGCGTACGGTCGACCCTCCGGACCGCTATCGGGCGTCGTCGCTCGGGCCGAACCGGCGGCTGCGAGGCCGGCCGCCGCGACGCTCGCGCCGGCGACGAAAAACGTCTTGCGTGAGAGGCTCATGCAAGACGTTTCCGAGTCCGGGGCGCGGGTTCCTTATGCGATCAGGTCGCGGTCGACAAGGACCTTGCGGGGGTCGATCAGGTGCTTGTTGAGGCCGAGCGTTTCGGCCGGGACGCCCAGTGCGAATGCGACCAGCTGGGGGAGATGGAAGGTCGGCAGATCGGTGCGGCCCCAGCGGGCGGCGGCGTCCTGTTGGTAGCCGTCGAGCGCGAGGTGGCAGAGCGGGCACGGCGTCAGCACGGCTTCGGCGCCGTGGTCCTGGGCCATGCGCATGTTCTGGCCGACCATGTCGGCGGCGACGTTGTCCTTCTCGAGCTGGATGTGAAAACCGCAGCAGCGCGTCTTGCCGGCGTAGTCGACGGCCTCGCCGCCGATCGCCTCGATCACGTCCTCGAGCGAGTGCGGATTGCGGGCCGACTCCCAGCCGTTGACGGCCTCGGGGCGGATGATGTGGCAGCCGTAGAACGGAGCGACCTTGAGTCCGTTGAGCGGACGCACGACCATCGACTTGAGCTTGTCGAGCCCGATGTCGTCGATCAGCAGCCAGAGCAGGTGTCGGACCACGATGTGGCCTTCGTACTTGGCGCCGAACTTGCCCAGGATCGAATTGGCCTGCGCCATGTGCTCTTCGCTCTCGAGCAGTTCTTTGTTGGCGGCCCGCATGTGGCCGGTGCAGGTCGAGCAGATCGTGATCACGTCGTCGAGACCGAGCGCCTCGGCCTGGGCGTAGGTGCGGGCGTTGAGCACCCGGGCCACGTCGCGGTTGACGTCGTTCACGACCGACGCGCCGCAGCACGACGCCGCGGTCAGCTCGATCAGCTCGATGCCGAGCTTGTCGGCCAGCAGCATGGTCGAGTTGAACAGCTCCTTGCACGACTCTTTGGCGACGCAGCCGGGGAAGAAGCCGTAGCGCTTGGTCTGGGACGAGCGCGTGCGGACGTGCGACGAGAGGGGCTGTTCTTCGGGGAGCAGAGTGGTCGACATTACGCTACCGGTACCTCGAGGGAGTCGATGATGGTGCGGACTTCATCGACCTTGGGGATGGGTTTCATGAAGATCGGCGGGAGTTTGCCCTTCGAGGCCATGCGCAGTCCGAGCGGCGCGACCTTGAGTAAGCCGATGATGTTGAAGCGGCCGACCGTGCCTTGGATCAGCTCGGTCTCGGCGAGCATGCCGGTCTGTTTGATGGTCTTGACGACGGTCAGCGCGTGGCGTGGGCCGCGTTCGTTCATCATCACGCGTTCGCTGATGGCGGCGCGCTTGACGTCGATGATGCGGTCGTTCGGGTCGACGTGCTTGGGGCAGTACGAGCAGGCGTAGCAATGCGCGCACAGCCACAGGTAGTCTTCCGAGATCTGGGCGATGCGCTCCTTACGTTCGCCGTCGCGGACGTCTTCGATGAAGCGGTACGCGTACGCGATCGCGGCCGGGCCGGCGAACGCCGGGTCGACGCTGACGACCGGGCAGAGCGCGTAGCAGGTCGCGCACATGATGCAGTTGGCGACCTGGACGAGCTTGTGCATGTCGTCCGGACTGACGCGCCGCTCGGTCGCGTGTGCGCTGTCGGCGTCCTTGGGCTGGAGGTAGGGCTTGAGGCGCGTGTACTTGTCCCAGAACGGGTCCATGTGCACGACCATGTCCTTCATCGGCTGGAAGTTCGGCATCGGGTCGATCTTGACCGTGCCGGTCTCGTCCATGACCGTGTTGCAGGGCGTCTTGCAGGCCAGGCCCGTGATGCCGTTGACGTTCATCGAGCACGAACCGCAGATCGCGGAGCGGCACGAGCGGCGGAACGAGATCGAACCGTCGACCTCGGCCTTGGCGTGTTCGAGGGCGTCGAGGACGGTGGTCGTCTCGGGGATGTCGACCACGACCTTGTCGCGGTGCGGAACCGTGTCGACGGCTTCGTCGAAGCGGAAGATGTCGAGCGTGATCTTAGCCATGGTTTAGTACGACCTTACCTCGGGCTGCCATTTGGTGATCTTCGCCTTGCGCGAGTAATCGAGCTTGGGCGCGGCGCCGTCCTGACGGAACGCGAGCGTGTGGACCATCCAGTTCTCGTCGTCGCGATCCGGGAAGTCGGTGCGGGCCTGTGCGCCCCGCGACTCCTTGCGGGCGAGCGCCCCGGCGGCCAGCGCCAGCGAGGCGTCGATCAGGAAGTCGGTCTCGAACGCCGAGACCAGATCGGTGTTGAACGTCTTCGACTTGTCCATCACGTAGACGCCGGCGTCGAACTCCTGACGCACCGCGACCAGGTCCTTGACGGCCTGCTCGAGTTGGCCCTCGTTGCGGAAGATGAACGTGTTGGCGCTCATCGTCTCGTTCATCTTCTGGCGCATCTTGGGCGCGCGCGTGCCGCTGGTGCGCGAGAGCAGTTCGTCGACCCGGTCCTGCTCCTGTTTGAGCGTGCGGGTCGACGGCTTCACCTCGCCGACCGACTTGATGTACTCGACCGCGTGGGCCGCCGAACGGGCGCCGAAGACGATCGTGTCGAGCAGCGAGTTGCCGCCCAGGCGGTTGGCGCCGTGGACGCTGACGCACGCGCACTCGCCGGCCGCGTAGACGCCTGGGATGCGGGTCGCGCCGTGCAGGTCGGTCTCGATGCCGCCCATCGTGTAGTGGGCGCCGGGCAGGATCGGGATCGGCTCGTCGATCGCGTCCTTGCCGGTCGCGTCGAGGGCCAGTTCGCGGATCTGCGGGAGGCGTTCGAGGATCTTCTCGCGTCCGAGGTGGCGCATGTCGAGCAGCACGCAGCCGTCGACGCCGCGGCCTTCGAGGATCTCGGTCCACTCGGCGCGCGAGACGACGTCGCGCGAGGCCAGCTCGCCCTTGTTCGGCGCGTACTTGAACATGAAGCGTTCGCCCAGCGAGTTGAGCAGGTAGGCGCCTTCGCCGCGGGCGCCCTCGGTCATCAGCACGCCGTTCTCTTTGAGCGTCGTGGGATGGAACTGCATGAACTCCATGTCCATCAGCGGGATGCCGGCCTTGTAGGCGATGCCCATGCCGTCGGCGGTGGAGGCGTAGCCGTTGGTCGTCTTGGCGTACATCCGGCCGGCGCCGCCGGTCGCGAAGATGGTCGCCTTGGCGGTGATCAGCTCCAGCTCGCCGTTGCGCATGTTGTAGGCGACCACGCCGGTGCCGATACCGTCTTCGACGCACAACGCGGTGCAGAAGTACTCTTCGTAGACCTTGACGTTGAAGCGCTCGAGCTGCTCCCAGAGCGTGTGCAGGATGACCAGGCCGGTGACGTCGGCGGAATAGCACGTGCGCGGGGTTCCGGCGCCGCCGAACGGGCGCTGCGCGATCTTACCGTCCGGAAGGCGGGAGAAGATGCAGCCGCGGTGCTCGAGCCAGATGATCTGTTTGGGCGCGTCGGTGCACATCGCTTCGATCGCGTCCTGGTCGCCCAGGTAATCCGAGCCCTTGACGGTGTCGAACGTATGCGCGTCGGTCGAGTCTTCCTCGCGGTTGCCGAGCGCGGCGTTGATGCCGCCTTGGGCGGCGCCGGAGTGGCTGCGGACCGGGTGCATCTTGGAGACGATCGCGACGTCGGCGCCGCGTTCGGCCGCTTCGACCGCCGCGCGCATACCCGCTAAACCGCCACCGATAACGACGACGTCGTGCTTGATCACGTTGACCTTCCTGGTGAGCCGGAGACTTTGCCTTCGTTATACTATCCCCGAGTTGGCCATCCCCACTACCAAGGTCTTACGCAGCGCTCCCTAGGCCGTACTGCTCCCCGAGGCGGCCTTGCCGAGGAAGAAGCGGTACTGGTTCTTGCCGGCCTGCTTGGCTTGGTAGAGGGCCTCGTCGGCCGAGAAGAACAGGGTGTGGCCGTCGGTGCCGTCGGTCGGGAACATGGCCACCCCGATCGACGAGGCCAAGCCGTTGCGGCGCAGGGCCGCCAGGATGCGCTCGACCCCATGCTCGGTCTGCAGGCGATCGCTCTGGGCCATCACCAGCACGAACTCGTCGCCGGCGTAGCGGGCGATGATGTCGCCCTTGCGGGCGTTCTTCTTGAGCACTTGGGCGAAGCGTTTGAGGGCCAGGTCGCCCAGGCTATGGCCGCCCGAGTCGTTGATCTTCTTGAGGTCGTCCAGGTCGAGGATCAGGAAGGCGAACGGGGTGTCGTAACGCTCGGAGGTATGCAGCTCGCGGTCCAGCATCTCGGTGAGGGCGCGGCGGTTCGGGATCCCGGTCAGACTGTCGGTCAGAGCCAGCCGTTGGGTCTCCTCCAGCAGGCGCCGGGTCTCCTCATACAGCCGGGCGTTCTCGACGGCGATGGCCGCCTGGGACGAGAAGTCCAGCAGCACCCGGAGCTGGTTCTCGGAGATGTCGACGGCCGGCGGATCGTCGGCGTAGAGCAGGCCGCGGACGACGTCGCGGGCCACCAGAGGCGCCAGGCAATACGAGCCGCGGGTGTCGTCGAGGGGCTTGTCGCTGTCGGCGGCCGAGCCGTAGGCCAGTTGGAGGTCGCCGTGGGCGACGTCGTAGAGGGTGGAACCCGCCCGGTAGTCGCGGGGGTCTACGGTATGCGTGACCTGGCCCGTCGCATCGCACTCGAGTCGGCGGACGATCTGGCTGTCCGGCAGGACGTCGAACAGGATCACGCGCTTGAACTTGAGGGCCTCGACCACGCCGCGGAGGACCATGGAGAGGATGTCGTTGATGTCGAGGGTGGAGTTGATCGTGGAAAAGACTTGCTGCAGCACGAACAACTCGTTGTTCTGCTGAGCATACTCGTCACGCTCCGCTTCGAGCGAGGCGATGCGTGTTTTGAGCCGCTCGATCTCAAGCGTGAGTTCGGCGGTATCTCCCCCAAGGGACAGGTTAGGACCCATCGTTTAAGGTAACGTCCCGCTGTCCACTTTTCTTTAGCGTTGTTCCGTATTTAGGGGCCAGTGAACCAGTTCGTCCACCTCCACGTCCATTCCGAATACTCGCTTTTGGACGGGGCCTGCCGCGTCGAATCGTTGTGCCAGCGGGCCGACGAGAGCGGTTCCGGGGCGGTCGCCCTGACCGACCACGGCGTGATGTACGGGGCGATGGAGTTCTACTACAAGGCCCGCGACCACAAGCTCACTCCGATCATCGGCTGCGAGGCCTACATCGCCCCCCGCGGCCGGTTCGACCGGTCGGTCCGGGACGAGGCCCACGTCACCCTGCTGGCCGCCGATCTGGTCGGCTACCGGAACCTGACCGCGCTGATCTCCAAGGGCTTCCTGGAGGGCTACTATTACAAGCCCCGGATCGACCTGGACTTGCTGGCCAAGCATAACGAAGGGCTGATCGTCCTCTCGGGCTGCATGTCGGGCCTGGTCGCCGCGCCGCTGCTCAAGAACGACTACGCGACCTCCAAGAAGAACGCGCAGGTCTTCGAGCAGATCTTCGGCGACCGGTTCTACATCGAGGTCATGCGCCACGGCATGCCCGAGGAAGAGATCATCAACACCGGCCTGATCCAGGTCGCCCGCGAGCTGAACATCCCGCTCGTCGCCACCAACGACTCGCACTACCTCGACAAGCGCGACGCGCCCGCCCACGACGTGCTGCTCTGCATCGGGACCGGCAAGACGGTCGCCGACACGTCGCGCATGAAATTCTACTCGGACCAGTTCTACGTCAAGTCGGCCGACGAGATGTACGAGCTGTGGGCCGACCTGCCGGAAGCCTGCGCCAATACCGTCAAGATCGCCGAGCGCGTCGACATGCGGCTGCCGGAGAAGATCTTCCACCTGCCGTCGTTCCCGGTGCCGCAGCCCGAGCCGCCGCCGCCCGACGAGCTGACGTCGGACCAGTATCTGCGCGAGATCACCGAAGCCGGCTTGATCGATCGTTACGGCGCCGAGCGGGTCGCGACCGACACCGCCCTGCGCGACCGGATGGAGTACGAACTCGGCATCATCACCACGATGGGCTTCGCATCCTACTTCCTGATCGTCTGGGACTTCATCAAATACGCGCGCGATCACGACATCCCGGTGGGGCCCGGTCGCGGTTCGGCGGTCGGCTCGGTCGTCTCGTACTGCCTCAAGATCACCGACCTCGATCCGATCAAGTTCAACCTGTTCTTCGAGCGGTTCCTCAACCCGGACCGCATTTCGATGCCGGATATCGATACGGACTTCTGCGTGGAGCGCCGCGACGAAGTCATCGCCTACGTCACCGAGAAGTACGGCAAGGACCGCGTCGCGCAGATCGTGACGTTCGGCACGATGGCGGCGCGCGCGGCCGTGCGCGACGCCGGCCGGGCGCTGGGCGTTCCGCTCCCCGACGTCGACAAGATCGCCAAGCTGATCCCGTCCGGCCCGACCGGCCTCTCGATCGGCGCGGCCGTCGAGCAGATCCCCGAGCTCAAGGTGCTCTACGCATCGCGCCCCGACATGCGCAAACTGCTCGACACCGCCAAAGACATCGAAGGCCTCTCGCGCAACGCCGGCACCCACGCGGCCGGCGTGGTGATCTCGGCCGGGCCGCTGATCGACTACGCGCCGCTGGTGAAGTTCGGCGACGGCGGCGTCAACACGCAATACGACATGGAGTGGGTCGAGAAGATCGGCCTGCTCAAGATGGACTTCCTGGGCCTGCGCAACCTGACCGTGATGGATGCGGCCGTCAAGGAGATCCGGCGCACGATCGACGGCAACTTCGACCTCGCCAAGATCGCCGACGACGACGCGCGGACGTTCGAGATGCTCGGCCGCGGCGAGACGATGGGCGTCTTCCAGCTCGAGTCCGACGGTATGAAGCGCGTCTGCATCGAGTTGCAGGCCTCGAGCCTGCTCGACATCGTCGCCCTCGTGGCGTTGTACCGGCCGGGACCGATGGAATGGATCCCGCAGTTCATCAGCGGCAAGCACGGCCGCACGAAGGTCAAGCACCTGCATCCGAAGCTGGAGACGATCCTCTCCGAGAGCTACGGGATCGCCCTGTACCAAGAACAGATCATGCAGATCGCGCGCGACATCGCCGGCTTCTCGATGGGCGAGGCCGACGAACTTCGCAAGGTCATGGGGAAGAAGCAGAAAGAGAAGATCCCCGCCTACAAGAAGAAATTCATCGAGGGCGCGCTTGCGACGTCGCAGATCCCGGCCAAGCTGGCCGACGAGATCTTCGCCTTCGTCGAACCGTTCGCCGGCTACGGCTTCAACAAGGCCCACGCCGCGGCGTACGGGTGGATCGCCTATCAGACGGCGTTCCTCAAGGCCAACCATCCGCTGCAGTACTTGAGCGCGCTGATGACCTCGGTGCGCGACAAGACCGACAAACTCGTCGAATATATCGACGAGGCGAAGAAGATCGGCATCACGGTGCTGCCGCCCGACGTCAACCTCTCGCTGGTGGATTTCGCGGTGGTCGGCGAGACGATCCGGTTCGGACTGGCCGCCATCAAGGGCGTCGGCGAGAACGCTGTGCGCTCGATCATCGAGGCGCGCGACCGGGACGGCGCGTTCGCCGATCTCTTCGACCTCGCGAAACGGGTCGACGCCAAGCAGGTCAACCGGCGCGTCTTCGAAGCGCTCATCAAATGCGGGGCGCTCGACCAACTGCCCGGCAATCGCGCGCAGAAGCTCGATGCGGTCGACGCCGCGATGGATATCGCGGCGCAGGCGACGCGCGATGCCGAGACCGGCCAGTTCTCGCTCTTCGGCGACGCCGCCGAGCACGCGCCGTCGCTCGTCCCGACGCTGCGCCTGATCCCGCCGCCGTCGAAAGGCGAGATGCTGCAGTGGGAGCGCGAGACGCTCGGGATCTTCGTCTCGGGGCACCCGCTGGCCGACGTGCAGGAGCAGCTGGTCCGCGGTGGAGCGACGCTCGTCAAGGATCTGCGCAACGTCGAGGACGACGACGCGGTCACGATCGCGGGGCTGGTCACCGGCGTCCGCCGGACCATGACCAAGAACGGCCAGCAGATCCTGATCGCGCAATTGGAAGACACCACCGGCAGCGTCGAGGCGATCGTCTTCGCCAAGCTCTATCCGCAGGTGCAGGCGCTCTTCGAAGCCGACCGGATCCTGGTCGTCAAAGGCCGCGTGCGCCGGCGCGAACGCCCGGGCAGCACGCCGGGCGAAGAGACGCCGCTCGAACTCTCGGTACAGGCCAACGAGGTCGCCGCCTACGTGCCGTCGGCCCGCGTCGAGGTGCCGCTCAAGCCGCGCGGCTGGCACGTGACCGTCGCCAAACGCGAGCAGGTCGACCGGCTGGCGGCATTGCTCGAGGAATGGCCCGGCGATATCCCGGTGGTCATGCACGCCGGTGCGAAGTGGCAGCAGCTGGCGCGTTCGATCTCTTCCGACCCGCGCGTGCGCGGGGAACTCGCGCGCATCGTCGGCGACGGCAACGTCGCAGAAGGAGCCCCGTAGCATGAGGCTGCCCCCCGGCGTGCGGGACTGGCTCCCGCAAGAGTTCGCGTTCAAGCGCGAGATCGAGGAGAAGATCCGCGAGGTCTTCCGCTCGTGGTCGTATTCCGAGATCCTGACGCCGACCTTCGAGTCTGTCGAGGCGCTCCAGCAAGGCTTGGGCGAACGCCTGATGCAGCAGACCTTCCGGTTCAATGACCCGCTCGGACAATCGCTCGCGCTGCGCACCGAGATGACGACGCCGATCGCGCGGGTGGTGTCGGCGCGACTGCGCCACGCCTCGCTGCCGCTGCGGCTGTCCTACGTCGCGCCGGCGTTCCGCTACGAGGAGCCGCAGCTCGGCCGGATGCGCGAGTTCACCCAGGCCGGCGCGGAGCTGATCGGCGCCGCCGGCTCGGGCGCCGATTCCGAAGCGCTGTTCATGGCGATCGAGACGCTCGATGCGGTCGGGCTCTCGGACGCGCGCTTCGATATCAACGATGCGGCCATCGTCGACGGCGCGCTCAGCGCGGCGGGTCTCGCGGGCGACGAGCTGACGGCGTGCAAGGAGCTGATCTCTGACCGCAATCTGGTGGCGCTGCGGGCGTTCGCGCAGGCGCGCGGCGGCGAAGCGCTCGAGACGGTGCTGCGCTTGACGATGACCCGCGGGCGCGACGAGGTGCTCGAACTGGTCCGGCCGATCTGCCGGACGCCCGCATCGCAGGCCGCGCTCGCGCGACTCGAAGCGATCCTGGCGCGCGCGCTGGTGCTCGGCTACGCCGACCGCATCAACATCGATTTCGCGCTGCTGCGCGATCTGCAGTACTACACCGGCTTCGTCTTCGAGGGCTACATCGACGACCTCGGCTTCTCGCTCTGCGGCGGCGGCCGCTACGACGGGCTGCTGCCGCGTTTCGGCTACGACGTGCCGGCGGTCGGATGGATGGTCGGGGTGGAGCGGATCCTGCTCGCGCTCGAGCGCCGCCGCGCCGACGAACGCCCGCGCAACGAGGTCGACGTGCTGGTCGGCGGCGCCGATGCGGCGGCCAAGGCCGAACGCGCGAAGGGCCTGCGCGTGCGCGTGGACACGCGCGACCTGGACCGCGACGGACTGCTCGCATACGCGCGGCACAAGGCGATCCCGCGCGTGCTCGTCGGAAAACCGGACGGCAGCGTCGAAGAGATCCGCGTGGAACCCGACGAGGAGGCGCGATCATAGATCCGCGACTGACGATCGCCGTGCCCAAGGGCAGTCTCTACGCCGAGACGGTGCGCCGCTTGGCCGCGGCCGGCATCGTGGTGCCGGAGAATCCCGGCCGTCGTCTGGTCGTGCCGTCGCTCGACGGGAGCGCCGATCTGCTGTTGCTGCGCGCGACCGACGTCCCGGCCTACGTCGAGTTCGGCGCGGCCGACTGCGGCATCGTCGGCAAGGACACCTTATGGGAGTCGGACCGTTCGGTCGCCGAGCTGGCCGATCTCGGCTTCGGCGGATGTCGCCTGGTCGTGGCCGGACGCCGCGCGGACGGCTATCAGAACGGCGTGCGCTATCCCACGTTCCTGCGGGTCGCCACCAAGTTCGCCCGTTCGGCCCAGACGTATTTCTCCGAGCGCGATCTGCCTTGCGAGATCGTGGCGCTGCACGGTTCGGTCGAGCTCGCGCCGATCGTCGGCTTGGCCGACGTGATCGTCGACCTAGTCGCGACCGGCGGCACGCTCGAGGCGCACGACATGGTCGAGATCGATCAGATCGCCGAGTCGACCGCGCGTTTCGTCGTCAACCAAGTCCGCTTCCGCGCCAAGTACGACGCGATCACGTCGCTGCTGCGGCGCTTGGAGCGCACGTGATCGGGGTCGTCCGCGCGTCCGACGCGGCCGCGCTCGCGCCGCTCTATCGCGGCGGCTGGGACCCGCCGGCCGACGTGGTCGAGGGCGTCCGGGCGATCCTGGCGGACGTGCGGGCGCGCGGCGACGCGGCGCTCGAGGAATACACCCGTCGCTTCGACGATCCCGATGCCGATGCGGGCAGGCTGCGCGTGGCGATCCCGATGCTCGAGCAGGCCCGCAAGCTGGTGCCGCCGGCGGTCGCGACCGCGATCGAACTCGCCCGCGAGCGGGTCGCGGCGTTCCATCGCCGGCAGCTCCAAGACGACATCCACTACCTGGAGTCCGACGGCACCGCGTACACGTTCTCGCGCGTGCCGCTGGGCGCGATCGCGGCCTACGTGCCGGGCGGCTCGGCGCAGCTGCCGACCTCGGTGGTGCTGACGAACGTCCCGGCCAAGATCGCCGGCGTGGGCCGCGCGATCGTGCTGACCCCGCCGCAGCGCGACGGAGGCGTGCATCCGGCCGTGCTGTTCGCGTGCA
>JANWKW010000177.1 GCA_025451135.1 Vulcanimicrobiia bacterium
AGGACGCGACGGACGGCCATCTGCGCGATGCGCGTCGCGACCGCATCTCCCGGACAGGCGTGCGCGCCCGCGCCGAAGGTCATGGTCACGAGCACGAGCAGCACCGTGTCGCCGGCCCGCAGCGTCGCTCCCGCGATCTGCGCATCGGCGGCCATCCGGCGGCGCGTGTTGTGGACCGGCGGGTCGTACCGCAGCGCATGCGCGACCGCCGCCTCGGCACCGAGGTCCGGATCGGTCGCGATCGCCGCGAGCGCGTTGCCGATCAGACCGCGGGTCGCGTCGTAGCTTTGGAAGAGCAGGTCGCCTTTGACCATCGCGCGCAGGTCGCGGGCCATGGCGTAGAGCGCGTAGCGCTCGACGAAGGCGTCGAGGTCGGCGGTCGCGATGGGCGGATCGTCGAGCTGTACGGCGGCGATGCGTTCGAGCACTTCGGCGCGCAGCGCCGCATGGCGCTCGCCGTCGTTGAAACGGGCATATTCGGCGAATCCCGCCGGCGCGTCGGGCGGCGCGACCACGCGCGCGTCCGGATGGCGCAGGATCGCGGCGACGTGAGCCGGATTGGCGGCGGCCCACATGCCCAGCCGCTCGTTCCACTCCGGCCGCTCGGCCAGTGCCAGCGCGGCATAGTACGGATACGGATCGGGATGGGTCACGGCAGCGATCGGATCGTTCGGCGGTGGGTAGTTCATCGCCGTCAGTATATCGCGTCCGCGCAGGCGGCGCCTGGTCGCCGGAGAACCGCGCGGGACGGGTTCTCTACGATCCGGAGGTACCGCCGTGTTCGCCTCGCTGCTCCTGGCTCTCTTGGCCTCGCAGGGCATCACCTATGACGCGACCTACGACTGCGGCCCGGGCTACGCGACCTTCACCGTGAGGGAGTGCGCCGGCGCGGTCTGCGACGTGTCGTACGCGAATCCGGGGCAGGCGACGCGGCGGGTCCGTCTGAATCGCTCCCAGATCGCCACCGCGATAACGCGCGGGTGTCATCCCGCCAAGAGCGCGCAGGCCTACCGCGACGAGGCCGTCCGGTACGAGGCACGCGCGAATGCGCTGCTGCATCCGCATCCGGCGGCTCCGGTGGCTCCGGTGGCTCCGGCCGCCCGGATCGCTCGGGTCGCTCCGGCCGGCGGCGGTCTCGTGCTCGGGAACTACGAGTGCTACACGTACTCCGGCGGCGAACTGGAGTCGGCCATGGCGCTGAACTTCACGCTGTTCGGCGGCGGCGGTTTCGCGGATGCGAGCGGTCATCGCGGCACGTACCGCTACGCCGGCGGCATGGTGACGTTCGCCGGGACCGGCCTCGGCGGGCACCGGGCCAAGTATACGCCGGGCGTCCCGCACTCCAACAATCCGCCGCACATCACGTTCTTGCAGAGCAACGGCGACGAGGGGGATAGTTGCGACGGCGTCGGCTAATATCGCCCGTGTGACACCGATCGTCGAGACCGAACGCCTGATCCTGCGCGCGCACCGCGCCGGCGACTACGATGCGTGCGTCGCGATGTGGGCCGATCCGGCGGTCGTCCGGCACATCAGCGGCGTACCGTCCACGCCGGCTCAGACCTGGATGCGCCTGCTCACCTATCCCGGCCTATGGGCCATTCTCGGGTTCGGCTATTGGGCGGTCGAAGAGCGCGCCACCGGCCTCTACGTCGGCGACGTCGGCTTCGCCGACTTCCGGCGCGAGATCGTCCCGTCGATCGCCGGGACGCCGGAACTGGGCTGGGTGATCTCACCCCGCGTCCAGGGGAACGGCTATGCGACCGAAGCGGCCCGCGCCGCGCTCGCCTGGGGCGACGCCAACATCGACGCGCCGCGCACCGTCTGCATCATCGACCCGGCCAATCTCGCCTCGATCCGCGTCGCCGAGAAGGCCGGCTTCCGCGAGATCGCACGGACCACGTACAAAGACGACCCGACCGTGATGTTCGAACGCGAGCGGCGCGCTCGGTGAGCTTCACGTGGTCGGGCGCATGCACGTCGAGCGACTGGGTGGTCGCAGCGTTCTTCCTCGGCGCGGGAACGACGGCGATTCTTTCCGCCCGGTCTGAGGCCGGTATCGGGAAGGCGATCTACGCGATCGCGGGCGCGGTTTTCGTCGTCGCAGGGACGTGGATGACGGTGTCCCAGGTCGCGTGTCGCGCACCGCTGCCGGACGCGCGTGCGTTGGTCGGGCCGCTCGCTTGGAAGTGGTCTACGGGATCGTGGATAACGCTGGCGATCGCTTTGGTTCTCAGTCAGCTGACGTTCGGCATCCGCCCGTTCGTTCGCGCCCGCCTATTCGCCGCTGCCGCGTGGGTCGCGTTTGCGGTAACCGCCGCGCAGTTCCGTACGTTCGGGACCGGCGCTATGGCTGCACGGTGGTACCTCGTCTCCCTTCTCGTGATGGTGACGGCTACGGTCGTGCGGGCGCGCCGGCCGGATCTCGCCGAACCGGACGGTCCGGTCGTCAGCCTGAGTCTCTGATGTCTAGTACCCCGGGTACGGCACGGCCGTCGGGCTTTGGCGGGCGTCGATCGTGAAGCAGTGATACCCGGCGGGATGTTTCCACATATCCGCGTCGCCGGCATTCGCGTTGTCGGTATCCGCCGGAGACGCGTGCTCGAAGGTCTCGCATAGCCGGTACGCGTTCGCGTCGATGCGCTGGTATCGGCGTGCGGAGTCGCCGGAGATCGTCGCGGGAAGGCCTTGCGCTCCGGCCGCGTTGCGATCGGCACTCGCCTCGCCGGCCAAGGCGTAGAGCGCCTGCAGCTTGACGTCGTCCCGCGCGATCGCCTGCCGGTCGGACGGCGAACCGAGCGGGATGAACCCGAGGACCAATGCGACCGCGACGGCGGCGATCGCGAGACCGGCGAAGATCCGGTCGCGCGCCGTGTCGAGCACGGTCGCCCTCACGCTGCCGAGGTAGTACGCGAAGACGCCGCCGGTCACGCCGATCAAGAGCGCGCTGCGGACGGCGAACGCGGCGGTCACCTCGCCGGTGAGGAACGCGCCGAGGAACCAGATCCCGTCGCCGAGCAGCACGACCGACGCGACCACCAGCGCTACGTAGGTCAGCCACTTGCGGACGCCCGACTGCAGCGATTCCGGACGGAGTTTGGCCTCGCGCCCGATCAGGACGTTCACCCACAGGCAGATCGGGAACGCGATGATGATCGTCGCGATCCACCACGACAGACCGCTCGCGCCGGTCGAATACTGGCCGGGGCTCGGGAGAGCGCGGTCGACCAGCGCGTCGCCCAGGTTGATCAGCGCGACCACCCAGGCGCCCAACGTGATGAACGCGATCAGATGGAAGAACGCATCGCGCGCGTCCTCGGCGCGGCTCCCACGGCTGGGGACGTCGATGCCCAGGGACTGCTGATAGTACGCCGTCAGCGCGCGATAGACGCGCTGCTCCTGCCAGCCCTGTTGGCGCAGAAGGGCGACCAGCGAGGCGTCGTCCACGCCCTTCGCCTTGGCTGCGGTCACGAAATCGGAGAGGCGGTCGTCGGTCATGCGCCGAGCGTAGCACGTTTACGCCCCGAGCGGGTCCGTCGTCCTACGGATGGACCAGCCGGTGGATCTCGGGAGCGCCCAGCATCGCGTCGCCGAGGCCGCTCAGATCGAGCGCGGGCGCTGCGGCGGTCGGATAGCGCGCGAACCACACGAAGGCGCGAACGTCCTCGCGCACCGGCAGCGGCGGAAAGTCGTTCGGGCGTTCGTCGGTGACGAACGTCGCGAGCAGCTCTCCGCCGCCGGCCGCGATCTGCGGCGCGATCTCGCGATCGAAGGCCGCGACGAACGCATCACCGGCCGGCTCGCGCAGGGAGCAGATCGTCGCGACGACCGTCCCGTCCACGTCGATCGGCCCGAGACGGAGCGGCCGCAGTTGCAGGACGTTGTCGGAATCGATCATGGTCGCGTTGGCGGCCTCGCGATGGTCGCGCCAAGCCGGACCGCCGTAGAAGGCGGCCAGCGATCGCGCGCGAGCCGCGCCGTCGGGGAAGCCGCGCACCCAGAAGAACAGATCGGGGTCGTCGAGATCGCGGTAGCGCCCGAGCAAGCCGATGCCCTCGGCCTCTTGGCCTGCGATGAAATGCCGCTCGAAGAGATCGATCAGCGTGTCGCGCGCGCCCGGACGGAGCGCGTAGCGGCGCAATTCGACGATCATCGGGAAGTCCTCCGCGTGAATTCCATGATCCAGTTGGTCTCCCACGTCGCGCCGCCGTCCGCCGAGAACGCCTGCTGCCAGCGACACGCGTCGGACTCGACAGCGTCCCAGATATACCGGACGAACACGCCTTTCCCGGCGTAGACCTCGTGACCGTAGAAGGTCCCGACGCCATCCGCGAACCCGCCGACCACCGGCGCCCCGAGCTCGCCTGCAGCAGCGCTCGCCCAATACAGCCGCCAGAGGCCCGATTCCGGATCGCGCAGCCGTACGGTCGCGCCGCGGATCGGCCCGACGGGCGTGTGCTCGGCGACGATCTCGTCGTGATTGCCGAGTCCGCCCCAGAGCGGGCGTGCGGTCGAGGTCGAGGCGAACTCGTACCACTCGTCGCTGCCCGCCAGGATCGCGGCGCGGCGGCGGTTGCGGACGTCCCAATCGCCGAAGATGAAGTCGAAGTCGTTCGATGCCATGAGCTATCCTTCTGCGCGCGATACGGCAGGCCACCTGGTTGCCGCGAGAACGCGGGGCGCCGGGCGGTCGTGACGCCGCAGGCGACACAATCCGAGGGCCCGGCGTTTTACCAAATGGACAAAGGCCGGCCCCTCGGTCCGTCTAAACGGGGGGCATGGAACACCTGCGCGATTTCCTGACGCTCTCGTACGGCGAACTCGAAGACCTCAACCTCACGGCCAAGCGCCAGCGCGCCGAGCGCGTGCCGGCGGAGAGGATCGCGGCCGAGCGGCTCGCGTATCTCGAGAAAGAGACGCGCATCAAGGCCGTGACCGTGCTCTTCAGCGATCTCGAGGGCCGGCTCCACATGCTGGACTACGACAAGAAATTCTTGCTCAAGTCCGCCGACAACCTGACGTTCGACGGTTCGTCGATCCACGGGTTCACGCCGCAGCGCGAATCGGACCTGCGCCTGGTCCTCGATTGGAGCGCGTTCTACTGGGCGCCGGCCGACGTCTTCGGACCCGGCAAAGTCCTGGTCTTCGGCGACGTGCTCGATCGCGACGGCTCGCCGTTCGAGGCCGACGTACGCGGCAAGCTCAAGGCCCTCTCGCTCGAGTGCTTCGAGAAGCACGGCTACACGCTCAATGCCGCCAACGAGATCGAGGGCTTCCTCTTCCAAGGGCTCGACGCCGAGCGGCGCTACTACGAGACCGGCAAGTTCGACTACGTCAACACCGGCGGCTACTACTATTCCCTGCCCGGCGATCCGCTGCGTACCTTCATCGATACGGTCGCCGAGGTGCAGCGCGCGATGGGCTTCGAGAACGAGAAGGACCATCCCGAGGTCGCGCCCTCGCAGTTCGAGATCAACTACAGCTACGGCGAAGTCGTCGCCGCCGCCGACCAGATCCAGCTCTACAAGCTGATCTGCCGGCAGGTCGCGACCCGTCTGGGCATGACGGCGAGCTTCTTGCCCAAGCCGGTGGTGGGCGTCAACGGCAGCGGCATGCACACCAACGTCTCGATCTCCAAGGGCGGCAAGAACGTCTTCTGGGATCCGGCCGGCGAAGAGAAGATCGGCGCGCTCGGCTGGGACTTCGTCGATCGCATTCTCACGCACGGGCGCGATCTGTGCCTGATGCTCAACGCCAGCGTCAACGCCTATCGCAGGCTCGACCCGCACTTCGAAGCGCCCAACCAGATCAAGGCATCGGCCGTCGACCGCGGCTCGATGATCCGCATCCCGATCGGCAACGAACGCAGCGCCCGCGTCGAAGTCCGGTCGGTCGCTCCCGACGCCAACCCGTACATGGTGATGCTGGCGGTCTTCCGGACCGGGCTCGAAGGCCGGAAGAGCGACGAGAAGGACCTGCGTCGGGCCGAGCGCTATCTGCCCGACAACATCTACGACGCGATGGCGGACTTCCGCGGGTCGGAATGGACGTCGACCCTGCTGGGCAAAGACGTGAAGGAACGGTATGCCGAGCTCAAACAGGCGAGTGCCGACCGGTGTCCGCGCCTGCTCGGGACCTTCGTGAAGGCGCAGGAAGTCCAGTACCATCACGAAGTCTACAACCAGTATCTCTGGAACCTGTTCTAGCGAGAGGACGACGCGCGATCGTCCGGGAGTGCCATCTGCGGACTATCGTCTTCTACGGAAACTGCCAGGCGAGGGCGATCGCGGACGCGTTCGCGCGATCGCCTGCGCTCGCCGCCTATCGGGTGCTGTTCGAGCCGATCCCGGGTTGGATGGTCGAGAAGACGCCGGCGCCTACGAGCGAGGAACTCGCCGGCGCTGCGGCGTTCTTCGAGCAGGTCGATCCGCGGCGTTACCCGCGTTCCGGCGAACTCTCGCGCGACTGTACCGTGGTGCGGTTCCCATCGCTCGACACGAATCTGCTCTGGCCGTTCGCGGCGACCAACCCGTACGACGCCCCGCGGTTCCACGATCCCGAAGGACGCTGTGCGTTCGGCGATCGGGTGCTTCTGCGCTGCATCGATCGGGGCTGGCACGAGGATCGCATCGTCGACCACTACCTGAACGATTACGACGCCTTCCGCATCGACTTACGGCGGTTCGCGGCGATCGAACGCGCGCGGTTGCGCGCGCGCGATGCCGAGGCGGACGTAAAGGGGGCCGACATCGTCGCCGACATCGTGTCGGAGGAGCTGTTCTGGGCGAATAACCACCCGCGGGCGCGCGTCCTGGGCGTCCTGGCCGAGCGACTCGCCGCCGCAGCCGTCGGCGCCATCCCGGAGCTTGCGGGGTTCTCGCCGTCGGCGGACTGGTTCGCGGAGAGCGATGCCATCTGGGCCCCCACGGCGGTTCCGATCCATCCGGGCGTCGCGGCGGAACTGGGCCTGTCGTGGTACGATCCGGACGCCACCTATCCTCAACGAGACGGCTCGGTCCTGACCTTCGCAGGCTACGTGCGCGCTTACGTCCGCTGGTCGATCGAGCATCGGGCGCTGCAGCTCGCGCGAAGCACGGCGCCGGCGGGCGATCCGGTCCTATGGCATCCGCCGACGGAAGGCCCGGTACGGATCGTCGGTCCGGCGCCCGGGATCTATGCGGATGGGTTCGCGGCGCCGCAGGCTGCGTTCGAACTCGAGGCGATCGAGCCGATCGAGACGCTGAGCTTGCGCATCTATTTCCCGCCGCAGCACCGGCGGGCCGGGACGGTGGTGTGCGCCTTCGGGACGTCGAAGGCTCAGGCCGTGATGGAACCCGGTACGCCGTCGACGCTGACGCTCGAACTTCCGCTCGAGGCCGGGGCACGCGCGCGCTTCTCGATGACCTGCACCGAGACGCTCAATATGTTCGAGCGCGGCGAGAGCACCGACTATCGCGATCTCGGCGTGCTGATACTGGGCGTGCGAGCCGCGTAGGATGCGGCCCGCACTGCGCACCCGGCTCGGCGGATTCGGGACGTATCTCGCGTTCTTCGTGGCGCTGCTCAACGTCAGCGTGATGTATCTGGCCGTGCCGAAGGTCGTCGACACGTTCGGCGCCGATCTCTCGCTGCAGCAGTGGTTCATCGGCATCTATCCGCTGATGCAGGCCGGATTCATGCTCGCGGCGGGGACGATCGGCGACCTGTTCGGACGTCGCCGCACGCTGATCGGCGCGACCGCGGTCTTCGCACTCGCCTCGATCGCGAGCGCCATCGCGCCGAATCTGACGTTCCTGATCCTGGCGCGCGCGGTCGAAGGGCTTTCGAGCGCGGCGCTGCTGGCGCTCCCGCCCGCGATGCTGGTCGCGCTGCTGCCGCACGGCAGCGACGAAGGCCCGACCATCAAACGGATCGGCGTCTGGGGCGGCATCGCGGGCGGCCTCGCCCCGGTCATCGGCGGCGTCATCGTCAATTGGTTCTCGTGGCCGGGCGTCTTCTGGATGTCGGCCCTGCTGGCCATCGCGGTGCTGATCTTCGTCGGTCTGGATCCGATCGCCGAGAAACGCGGGACGCCCAAGAAGTTCGACGTCGTCGGCCAGGTGCTCTCGGTCGCGGCCTTTCTGCTGCTCTCCTATGCGCTGATCGACGGCGACGCGCAGGGGTGGGCGTCGCTTCCGATCCTGGCCGCCTTCGCGGCCGGCGTCGGCGCGCTCTGGGCGTTCGTCGCGGTAGAGGCCCGCATCAAGCAGCCGATGGTGCACGTCGCGTATTTCAAGCACCGCAAGTTCAATGTGTCGCTCGCGATCATCGCGGTCGTGAACTTCGCATGGTACGGGTTGTTCCTGCTGTGCTCGGTCTTCTTGCAAGAGGTCCGGCACGAGGGGCCGTTCTGGGCCGGCATCTTCCTGTTGCCGTGCAACGTCGCGTTCTTCGTCGCCAATCTGGCCAGCGTCTGGTTCGCGCGTCGCTTCGGCTTCGCGCAGGCGATCGCCGTCAGTTTCCTGCTCACCTTGGTCGGGATCACCTGGCTCGCGACGCTGCACGCGTCGTCGCACGGCTGGCAGGTCGGCGCCGGATTGGCACTGGCGGGCTTGGGCTGGGGCCTGGTGGTCACGCCCGGCACCGCGCTCGGCATGGAGGCCGTCCCGGCGAAGGACGAAGGGTTCGCTTCGGCGACCCAGGCGCTCGTGCGCGCGCTCTTCGGCGTCTTCGGCGTCGCGCTGCTCGGCTCGATCCCCGGCAACTCGGTCGAGGTCGTGGCGTTCATGCGCGGCTGGCCGGTCGCGATGCTGGTCGCGGGCGGCCTGACCGCGGCGTTCGCTATCGGCGTCGTGCTAGCGGTGCGCCGACGCGATGCGGATCTTCCAGTTCTGGAGCGCGGTTCCGCGTAGGTCGACGTTCTCGACCAGCGCCGCGAAGCGCTGCGCCGCGCTGCCTTTGCCGCTCGCCCGGAGCGCGACGAACGCCGGCTCCCACGATTCGTAGTACAGCGTCGCGCGCACGCCGACGTCGCTCGCCGGAACGCCGTTCGGCCGCACGACGCGGTAGCGCACGACGGCGTGTCCGCGGCCGTCGAAGTAGCGCGGGTCGCTCGCCGCGCGTCCCTTCGGATAGGTGGCCTCCAAGAAGTAGGCCGGCAGATCCGGGGTCGGTCCGGTCCGGGTGAAGCCGAGCGGCTCGATGCGGTTGTCCTTGAATTCGTGATCGCGGCGGATGAAGCTGAAGGTGAAGTTCGATCGACGGTCTTGGGTCAGCTCTTCGAAGATCTGCACCTGGCCCGGTTGGGTGACCGGATCGGCCTCGTCGAAGTGCTCCTGATAGCGTTCGCGTCCGCGCGCGTCGCGGGCGAAGAACTCGCTCGGAAGCGGCTTGCCGTCGGTGCCGAGGATGCGGCCGCGATCGTCGGTCGCTCCCGATTCGAAGAACGGCGTGGCGTCCGGATGGCGTTTGTCGTAGAACGCGACGTCGAGGAAGGCGCGCCGGAACGCGACGCCGCTCGGGAACTTGTGGCCGGTCAGATTGACGACCTCGACGTCGGCGACGGTCGCGTCGCCGACCGGGCGCGTGCGGACGCTCACGGTCGCGGTCTGCTTCTGCGCCTGGCGCACGACGTGGCCGATCGCGTCGTCGAGATCGGTCGCCGAACCGGACATGTAGTCGCTCGTCCGCACGCCCATCACGTCGGGATATTGCTTGAAGAGCGTCAGCAGGAAGGCGTTGAGGCCGAGCAGTTCGTGGCGCGCGTAGCCGGTCTTGCGCACGAGCACGCGAAGGTCTTTGGCCGGGGCGGCGTTGGTGGTCTCGGGATACGAGTCGTCTTCGACCAAGGCGATCTTCGAGGCGATGTGCGCGAGCGAGATGCCGCGCACATCGTCGGTGACGCCGGCCGGCATGTGACAGGCCTGGCACGAGCGCGCGCGTGGGCTCGCGCCGTACTCGGTCTGGAACGCGCTGTTGAGCCATTCCAGATAGGTCGCCTGTTCGACGTTGTGCGATTCCATCGCGAGGTTCCCGACCGGCGGCTTGTCGACGATCGGCAGGTTGATGGTGTGGCAGCTGCCGCACATGCGCGGGCTTTGGATGTAGGCGTCGTGCTTCGGCTTGGCGCCGAGCGCTTCGTTCATCGGGTGCGTGACCAGTCCGAGATCCGCGAACGGCCCGAACAGCTTGTCGGCCGGCCCCGTATCGAACGTGCCGTTGATCTTGTGGTCGAGGAAGTACGGAAGCGACGCGACGCGCGCGGGCGTGACGGTCTGCGCGGCGTGATGGCAGAGCGAACAGCTGATGCCGTCGCGGGCCAGCCCGCCGTAGTGGAAGTTCGGGTGCGACGGATCGCCGTCGAAGCTCATCGCGGGTTCGTAGAGCGCGCCCGGACGGTCGAGCGCCAGCTGACGCGAGCCCATCGCGGCGTGGCAGGTCATGCAGATGCCGGTGACCTGTTTCTGTAGCGTCGCGCTCGCCTTGCGGTCGTGGATGCTCGCGAGGTAGGCCATCTCGCCTTCGAATTGGGCGAAGAAGACCGGATCGCGGCCGGCCAGCGCCATCGGCGACCAGCGCCACTCGCCGTATTCCGAGAGGTTGAGCGGACCGCCGGTCTTCCCGGGCGGCGGCGAGGCCGACATCACCGGACCGATCGGTTTGCCGGGCGCCGACGAGTGGCAGCCCATGCATTGATCGCTGGTGAGGAACATATGCGGCACGTGCGCGTGCGCCACGAACGTGTCGAGCGGCTCCGGGGGGAACGTCTGCACGGAGAGCGGCGCTCGCGGGGTGGCGGTGGCGACGACGGCGGCGGCGATGCCGGGCGGGGTCGGCGGCGGCGCGGCCGGACGCTTCCAGGTATCGTCGATCTTGTAGGTGATCGGCGTGCCCGGGAAGCCGGCCACGTTCTCGAGCGAGGCGAACGTCATCCCGCGCTCGGCCGAGGCGTGGCAGCGCAGGCAGTAGAGCCCGAACCCGGCCCACGGATACGCGGTCTTGCCCCCGGTCGGGAACATGCCGGTGAAGACCTCGGCCCAGAACCAGCCGTCGTGAGAGGCCCCGCTGCGCCGGATCATGATCGTCCAGTCGGTCGGCTGGAGATCGGCCTCGGGCTTGCCCTTGAAGAACAGGGCCGGCTTGTTGCCGTACTGCTCCTTGATCATCACGGCACCGTCCTTGGGGACGCCTTTGCGGCCGCCGCGCAGCCACTCGATCATCTCGGGCGAGTACCAGATCTGGACGGCCGGATGGACGCCGTACGAGACGCCGTCGAGGTAGGGGCCGGTATCCCGGACGCCCTTGTCGTGGCACCAGCCGAGGTCGCGGTACTTGTAGGTCTGGAGGTAGTCGA
>JANWKW010000178.1 GCA_025451135.1 Vulcanimicrobiia bacterium
GTGACCTCGTAGACGCGTTTGGTCACGAAGACGTCGAGCAGCTGCGGATCGATCTTGCCGCGCTGCGCGAACTCCTTGGTGAGGATGTCGAGCGCGCGCTCGATCGAGAGCGCTTTTTTGTACGGGCGGTCGCCCGCGGTGAGCGCGTCGAAGATATCGCTGATCGTCATCATGCGGACCTGCGGCGAGATCTGGTCGCCGGCCAGACCACGCGGATAGCCCGTGCCGTCGAGATGTTCGTGATGGCCGTAGGCCAGATCCGCGACGTTCGGCCAGGGGGTCGTCTGCCACGGGATCTCGCGCAGGAACAAGAACGACTGGGTGACGTGCTCCTGCATGCGATCGCGCTCGGCGCCCGAGAGAGACCCGCGCGGGATCGTCAGAAACTCGAGTTCGCGATCGTCGAGCAAAGGGCGCACGTCGAGGCCGTCGCGGAACATCCGTCCGCGGGCCTCTTCGAGCGCCGCCTCGGCGTCGGAGGCTACGATGGCCGGTTCGTTGGCCGCTTCGACCTTTTCGAGGAGTGCGATCAGTTCGTCGCGTTCGCGCGGGTCCTGCGTCTGTTCGATCGCGAGCAGAAAGCGCAGGCGGACGGTGTCCAGACGTCCGTCCGGCAGTTTCTTTGATTTCGCGAAGATGTATTCGGGGACGGCGACCTTGCCGAAGTCGTGGAGCAGCGCGGCGTAGCGCAGTTCGCGCAGATGGTCGGGCGTGAAGTGCGCGTCGGCGAACGGACCGCTGCCGATCTCGTTGAGCGCCATCGCCTGCGCGACCGTGAGCGTCGCGACCCGCTCGGAGTGGCCCTGCGTCGCTGAATCGCGGACCTCGATGGCCTTCACCGAGGCGCGCACGAACGTCTCGAACAGATCTTGGATGGCGGTCACCAGGCGCGCGTTCTCCAACGCGACCGCGGCCTGCGAGGCCAAGGCCAGCAAGATCTGCTCGTCGTGATCGTCGAACGGCTCGACGACCTTGACCGTCTGTTCGGGCGAGTCCAGCGTCAGGTCGAAGGACGGCTTGCGATTGATCAGTTGGATCGCGCCGACCACGTCGCCGTTGACGGTCGTCATCGGGACGCACAGCACCGACATCGTGCGGTAGTTGCTGGCGCGATCGAACGCGTCGTTGAAGCGGTACGGCAGGCTCTCGTCCGGCACGTAGGCGTCGGCGATGCGGACCGGCTGGGCGGTGCTCGCGACGTAGCCGGCGATCGAGCCGTGCGAGAGCGGGAGCAGCGAGCCGAGATAGATGCCGGCATCGCTCGGGCCGGTCTGCGCGACCGCGAAGCGGAGCGCCGGAGGGCCTTCGCCGCGCTCGACGACGTACAGGCTGCCGCCGTCGGAACGCGTCAGCTCGCGGGCCTTGCGCACGATCAGCTGCTGCAGCGCGGCCGCATCGCGCTCCGACGAGAGCGCGCGGGCGATCTCGAGCAGGTCGGCGCTCTCGCCCGCCAGCCGTTCCTGCGCGATGGCGGCTTCGGCGGCGAGCGCCGCGCGGGCGGCCGCGCTGACGGCGATCCGGTCGAGCGGCGGACGCAGGACGGCGACCACGTTCGGCTCGTCCGCCAGCCATGCGTTCCCCGGTTCGTCCGGTGCGACCGCCACGATCGCGACCGGCGTCCGCTCGAGCGCGGCGATACCGCCGAGGGCGCCCAAACGTTCGAAGTTCACCTCGCGCGGCGAAAGGCCGGCCTTCGCAAGAAGGTCGGGAAATGGCCCGAGGTCGCTCCCGATCGGATACAGGAAAAGGGGCACGACCCTGCTTTCTGTCCCCGGGCGGCACGTTCCGGTCGTGGATAAGGGCGCCCGGGGTGCCATGACGAATCCAACGCGCTCATGTCCGACGTGCAAACGCCCCCCGGCGATATCGCCGCCCGGGTCCGCCGCCTGGTGGAAGCCTTCATCGAAACCGATCTGATCCGCGTCCGCATCGAGCGGGACGGAGAGCGGATCGAGGTCGGCCGCCCTCCCATGCGCCAGGACCACGCCCAAGTGGCCGAGGCGGTGGCGCTGGCCGCTGAGCCCGTCCCGGTGCGCAATGTGGAGCTCATCAAGGCCGATCTGGTCGGGATCTTCCGGTTGAGCCGGCCGGCGCCGGTCGAGGGCGACCTGCTCGAGGGCGACCGCGAGCTGGCCTACGTCGAAGCGCTCGGCATCCGCAATCCGGTCCGCTCGCGCGGCGCCGGGCGGATCGCGGCCATTCTGTGCAAAGACGGCGACGCGGTCGACTACGGCCGCCCGCTCTTCGAATTGGATCGAGGCTGATATCTTCCGCAAAGTGTTGATCGCCAACCGTGGCGAAATCGCGCTCCGCATCAACCGCGCCTGCCAAGAGCTGGGCGTCAAGACGGTCGCGATCTTCTCCGAGGCCGATCGCGAGTCGCTCCACGTCCGCCAAGCGGACGAAGCGTTCTGCGTCGGGCCCGGGCCGGTCGCGCGCTCGTACCTCAACATCCCCAACATCATCTCGACCGCGCTCGTGACCGGCTGCGACGCGATCCATCCGGGCTACGGCTTCATGGCCGAGAACGCGCGGTTCGCCTCGATCTGCGCCGACCACGGCATCGTCTTCATCGGGCCCAAGCCCGAAGTGATCGCGGCGATGGGCGACAAAGCGACCGCCAAGCGCGTGATGAAGGAGGCCGGCGTCGCGACCACGCCCGGCACCGACATCCTGGCCTCGGTCGACGAAGCCCGCAAGGCCGCGAGCAAGATCGGCTACCCGGTCCTCATCAAGGCCACCGCCGGCGGCGGCGGCAAGGGCATGCGCGTGGTCGAGCGGCCCGAGGATCTCGAGCGTTCGTTTCACGGCGCGAGCTCCGAGGCCGAAGCGTCCTTCAAAGACGGCCGCGTCTACATGGAGAAGCTGATTCGCGATCCGCGCCACATCGAAGTGCAAGTCCTGGCCGACGAGTTCGGCAACGTCGTGCATCTGGGCGAGCGCGATTGCTCCGTCCAGAAGCCGTCGCATCAGAAGCTGATCGAGGAAGCGCCGGCCCCGGCGCTCTCGGACAAGGCCCGCCGAGCCCTGCACGAGATGGCGATCAAGGCGTGCAAGCACGTGAAGTATTCCAACGCCGGCACGCTCGAGTTCCTGGCCGACGGCGACAACGTCTACTTCATGGAGATGAACACCCGCATCCAGGTCGAGCACCCGGTCACCGAGATGGTCTACAGCGTCGATCTGGTCAAGGAACAGATCCGCATCGCGTCGGGCGAGAAGCTCGGCTACGCGCAGTCGGACCTGGCGCTGCGCGGCCACGCGATCGAGTGCCGGATCAACGCCGAGGATGCGAGCAACAACTTCGCTCCCGAGGCCGGCACGCTCACCAAGGTGGTCTTCCCGGGCGGGCCCGGCATCCGGGTCGACACCCACGTCTTCTCGGGCGCGCAGGTGCCTCCGTACTACGATTCGATGATCGCCAAGATCGTCGCGTTCGGCGCGACCCGCGACGCCGCCATCGCGCGGATGGAGCGCGCCCTGCGCGAGACCGTCATCGAGGGCGTGCATACGACCATCGACGAGTGCCTAGTGATCCTGGCGACGCCGGAGTTCCGCGCCGGGAATTACAACATCGGCTTCCTCCCGCGGTTGCTGGAGACCCAAGCGGCCGACGCCGCCCTCGCCGCCGCCGCCGTAACGGCCTGATGCCCAGCCGCCGCATAGCCCGCGAACAGGCCCTTCAAGCGCTCTATTCGATCACGGTCGGTCATCGCGATCCGAACGACGTGCTGATCGAGAGCGTCGGCGCGGAAGCCCCGAGCGAACATCGCGCCTTCGTGCGCGACCTGGTGCTGGGCACGCTCGACCACACCGAGGAGGCCGACGCGGCGATCGCGCCGCTGCTCCAAGGCTGGACCCTCGAACGGATGCCGACCCTCGATCGTTTGATCCTCCGTATGGCCAACTACGAGATCCGCCACGAGGGCACGCCGCCGGCCGTCGTGATGGACGAGTCCGTCGAACTCGCCAAGAAATTCTCGACCGAGGACTCAGGCCGTTACGTGAACGGCGTCCTGGCGGCGCTCGTCCGCACCGATGCGACGAAAGCCTAGCCCCAAGACGCGCCGGCGCCGCTTCTGGCGCACGGCCGCGATCACCGTCTTCCTGCTGGCGCTCTTCGCCGCGGGCACGGTCGCGGGCATCGTGATGGCGTACTCGCGCAACCTGCCCGACATCAGCCGGATGGCCGACTACCAGCCGGCCCGTTCGACCCGCATCTACGCGCGCGACGGATCGCTCCTCGGCAGCGTCTACAAAGAGAACCGCGTCTGGGTGCCGATCGCGCAGATCCCCCCGATCGTCCGCGATGCGTTCATCGCGAGCGAAGACAAGAACTTCTACCACCATCACGGCGTCGACTTCTTCGGGATCGCGCGCGCCGCTATCGCCGACCTCACGCACCATCGCCAGCAAGGCGCGTCGACCATCACCCAGCAACTCGCGCGCAAGCTCTTCCTCAACGACAGCTATTCGGTCTCGCGCAAGATCCAGGAAGCGCTGCTCGCGATGGAGATCGAGCGCTACTATACCAAGGACGAGATCCTCGAGCGCTATCTCAACCTGGTCTACCTGGGTTCGGGCGCCTATGGCGTCGATGCGGCCGCGCACACGTACTTCGGTCGCGGCGTCGCCACGCTGACGCCCGGGCAGGCCGCCATGATCGCGGGCGTCGTGGCGGCGCCGTCGGATTACTCGCCCTACGTCAGCATGGCCAAGGCCAAGAGCCGTCAGACGCGCGCGCTCAACCTGATGGCCGAGAGCCACTTCATCACGCAGGCGCAGGCCGACGACGCGATCGCCGCGCCGATCGTGCTCGCGGGCGAACGGCCGGCCGGCCTCCAAGGCTACAGCTCGCCGTACTTCACGACCTACGTGATCTCGCAGTTGGAGAAGCTGTTCGGAACGCAGGCCGTCCAAGAGGGCGGTCTCCAGGTCTACACGACCGTCGATCCCAAGCTCGAAGCGGCCGCCCAAGAGGCGGTCGATTGGGGCGTGAACGCGGCGCTCGCCGAAGGCATCGGCGCCCACGAAGCCGCGCTCGTCTCGATCCGCCCGAGCACCGGCGAGATCGTGGCGATGATCGGCGGCACCAAGTTCTCGCTGGCCAATCAGTTCAATCGCGCCTGGCAGGCCCGCCGCCAGCCCGGCTCGTCGTTCAAGGCGTACGTCTATACCGCGGCCATCGACAACGGCATGGCGGCCTCGACCATCGTCGACGATTCGCCGGTCTCGTATCCGATGGGCGACGGCACCCAGTGGGCGCCGCAGAACGACGACTTCCGCTACATGGGCCCGGTGACGCTGCGCCAGGCGCTGGCGCTCTCGCGCAACGTGGTCGCCGTCAAGGTCGCGCAGCAGATCGGCATCGACCGCGTGATCGACTACGCGCAGCGGATGGGCGTCACGTCACCGCTCGAAGCGAACCTGTCGCTCGCGCTCGGCACGTCGGACGTGACCGTGCTCGACCAGGCCAGCGGCTACGCGACCATCGCCGATCAGGGCATCCACGTCGAGCCGAGCGCCTTCCGCGTCGTCAAGGACGCTCTCGGCAACACCGTGCTCGACGACCGCTTCCCGCAGCAGAACGAGGTCATCAGCGCCGGCACGGCGTTCATCATGACCACCATGCTCGAGGACGTGATCGCGTACGGCACCGGCACCAACGCGAATATCGGCCGTCCGGCCGCCGGCAAGACCGGCACGACCTCGGACTTCAAGGATGCGTGGTTCGTCGGCTTCACGCCCGACCTGGTGACCGCGGTCTGGGCCGGCAACGACGAAGGCCGCATGAGCGAGTCGTACGGCGGCAACATCCCGGCGCGCATCTGGGCGCGCTACATGCGCGCCGCCCTTGCGAAGGTGCCCAAGCACGACTTCGTGATGCCCGCCGACGAGGTCCGCAAGATGGCCTCGTGCAGCGGTCGCGGCATGGAGTACTATCTGATCGCCGGGGCGCCGACCTCGCCGTGCGGCAGCGCGTTCGGAACGCCCGCTCCCGCGCGGTACTACGTCGCACCGGTCTACAGCGCACCGCCGCTCCCGACGTTGGCGCCCACGCCGACGCCGCTGCCGGCGATCGCGACGCCGCCGCCCGACGCGGTCGGCGACGGGACGCCTTACGTACCTCTCGATTCGCCCGCGCCGTCCGCCGCGCCGCCCTCCCCCGCCGCTACGAAGCCGCCGCACCGCCGCCGATGAACGAGAACGTCACCGAGCCGTTGATCGTCAGCGTCGGTGAGTTCGCGGCGCGGCTCAAGGGCGTGTTTCGTCACGTCAAGGCGTTCGCGCGGATCGGGGTGAGCGGCGAGATCTCGGAGTTGCGCCCGGGTGCGTACGGCGTCGCGTTCACCCTCAAGGACGCGAACGCGGTCCTTCGCTGTTTCGCGTTCTCGAAAGCCGCCGCGGCGTTCCCCGCGCTCGAGAACGGCGTCGCGATCACCGCCATCGGCAGCGTCGAAGTCCAGGAGAAGTACGGGCAGTACCAACTACTCGTGACCGAAGTCCGGCTCACGGGCAAGGGCGAGCTGCACCAGAAATATCTCGCGCTCAAGCAGCAGTTCCGCGACGAAGGCCTGTTCGAGCCGTCGCGCAAGAAGCCGGTCCCGGTCTTCCCGCTGCACGTGACGCTCATCTCCGCGCGCCAAGGCAAAGGGGCCGAGGATTTCGCACGAGCGATGCGCGAGAACGTGCCGTTCGTGCGCGTGACGAGCATCGAAACGCGCGTGCAGGGCGATGGCGCGGAGATCGACATCGCCGAGGCGATCGATAACGCCGGCCGGACAGGTGCCGACCTGATCGTGCTCGCGCGCGGCGGCGGCTCGTACGAAGACCTGTTCCCGTTCAACCTCGAGCCGGTCGTCCGCGCGATCGCGCGGGCCCGGGTCCCGCTGATGACCGCGATCGGCCATACCGACGACCACCATCTGGCCGACGACGTCGCCGACCTCGCATTCGGTACGCCGTCGCTCGCCGCCGAGGCGATCGTCAAGAGTTGGGCCGCCGGTCGCGAGCGGCTCGGACGGGCGGTCGGGAAGATGACGCGCGAGATCCGGGCGATCGGAGCGCAATGGCTCCAGCGCGCCCAGGCCGCGAGCGACGGCTTGGAACGCGCCCTGCCACGCTTCCTCGACCGGCGGCGCGCGCTGATCGCGCAGGCGGACAAGATGCTGGTCGAACGCAGCCCGCAGCGCCGGGTCGGCGAGATGCGTCGCGGCTTCTCCAGCGCGACCGCCCGCCTCGACGCCGGGATCGGCCGGGTCGTCGACGCGCGCACGAACGAGATCGCCCGCCGGGCCGAACGGCTGCGCACCGTGCGGATCGTGCCGGAGAAGAAGACGCTGCTCGAACGGCTGGGTGCGCGTCTGGAAGTGCTCAGTCCCGAAGGCCCGCTGGAGCGCGGCTACGCGATCGTCACCTTCAAGGGCGAACCGCTGCGCGACGCCGCGAACGTCGGGCCGGGCGCCGAGATCGCCGCCCGCCTCTGGCGCGGCTCGATCACCGCGCGGGTGGAGAAGACCGACGCCTAGCCGAGCGGTGGTGCGCCGGATGCGGCCTGAGGAACGCGCGCTCGCGATCGACTGGGCGGCCGGCGAGGGCTGGAATCCCGGTCTGCACGACGCGGCCGCATTCGGCACGGTCGATTCCCTCGGTTGGTTGATCTGCGAGGTGGACAATGCCCCGGTGGGATGTATAACCGCCCTGCGCTACGACAATTCGTTCGCGTTCGTCGGATTCTATATCGTGAAGCCCGAACATCGCGGCAAAGGTTACGGCCTCTCGCTTTGGGAGTCCGCGATGGATCGCGTCCGCGACCGCAATGCCGGGCTCGACGGGGTGCTCGCTCAGGTCGATAACTACGCGAAGGCCGGCTTCGTGCTGGATGGACGAAATGCCAGATATCGCGGCTCCGGCGACGGCGCGGCGAACGGCGGGACGAACCTCGTCGCGCCGGGCGACATCTCGACGCTTATCGCATACGATCGAACCTGCTTCCCCGCACCGCGAGGCGCCTTTCTCCGGGAGTGGTTCACCTTGCCCGATTCGTTCTCGCGCGTCGCTCGCCGCGACGCCGAGATCGTCGGCTACGGGACCATCCGTCGCTGCCGCGAGGGCTGGAAGATCGGCCCGCTCTTCGCGAACGATATCGCCGTCGCCAAGCGGCTCTTTCAGGATCTACGGTCACACGCAGCTGGCGAGCACATCTACCTCGATGTCCCCACCTCGAACCTCGCTGCCGTTGGTCTCGCGACCGAAGCCGGCATGGGCGTGGTCTTCGAGACCGCTCGCATGTACCCGCGCGGCCGGCCGGCCTTCGCCGCCGGCCGCGTCTTCGGCGTGACCAGCTTTGAACTCGGCTGAGCCGCGCCGCGCGGGACGCCTTCCTAGTCCGTCGAAAGTAGCCAAACGATGAGTGACGCCGTTCCGCAGTCCTTCGAGCAGAAGCTCGACCGTATCGATGCGATCGTGAAGCAGTTGGAGAGCAACACCGTGCCGCTGGATAAGGCCGTCGAGCTGTTCCAAGAGGGCAAGAGGCTCGCCGCCGAGTGCGAGGCGTTGCTCAAGAACGCGCAGGCCACGCTCGACAAGGCGATGGGCGAAGGCCAGACGCCTGCCTAGCGAGCGGCTCGATAACCTCGTCGCCGAGCGCGAGGGCATCACGCGCTCGCAGGCGCGCGCCCTGATCATGGAGGGCCGCGTCCGGATCGACGGCGAGCCCGGCAACAAGCCCGGCCAGAACGTCCGGCCCGGCGCGCTCGTCGAGGTGGAACGGCCGCGCCGGTTCGTCAGCCGGGGAGGCGAGAAGCTCGAGCACGCGCTCGATGCGTTCGGGCTCGACGTCACCGGCCTCGAGTCCCTCGACGTCGGCGCCTCGACCGGCGGCTTCACCGATTGTCTCCTCCAGCGCGGCGCCGCCCGCGTGACCGCGATCGACGTGGGGTACGGCCAGCTCGATTGGAAGCTGCGGACCGATCCGCGCGTCACCGTGATGGAGCGGACCAACTTCCGGCTGATGGAAGACGACGCGTTCCCCGAAGGGTTCGATCTGGTCGTGATCGACACGTCGTTCATCTCGCTGCGCACCATCGTGGCACGCGCGAATGCCTATCTTCGTCCGGAGGGCGCGATCGTGGCGCTGGTCAAGCCGCAGTTCGAAGCCGGGCGCGAACGCCTGGGCAGAGGCGGAGTTGTGCGCGATCCCGAGGTGCATAGGGCCGTGCTTCGCGAAGTCCGGGAAGCAATGACCGCCCTCGGCCTCGCTCCCCTCGCCGTCGTCGCCTCGCCCTTGCTGGGTCCCGCCGGCAATCGCGAGTTCCTGATGCTCGTGCGCCGCTCGGGCAGCATCGTGGCCGACGAGGTGATCGATGCCTTCTAAGATCGTCGGGCTGTACGTCGACTCGGAGCGCGATAACGCGCGCGCCGTCGGGAATACGGTCGCGGACGTCTTCCGCGCGCGCGGCTACGAGGTGCGCTCCAACGGCGATTCGCTGGCGGGCGCGCAGCTGCTGGTGACCATCGGCGGCGACGGAACGTTGCTGCGCGCGGCGCGCAAGGCGATCGTCGACGACGTCCCGATCCTCGGCATCAACACCGGGCGCCTCGGATTCCTGACCGAGTTCAACGCCGACGACGCGCGCATCGCCGAACTCCCCGACGCGCTCGAACGCGGCCTCACCATCGAAGAGCGCGTCGCGCTCCAAGTCGAGTACGACGGGACGATCTACTTCGCGCTCAACGACGCGGTCGTGCGCAAAGGGAGCGCCTCGCGGATGGTCCCGTTCGGATTAAACCTCGGCGGCGAACAGGCGGCCCACATCCCGGCCGACGGCATCTGCGTGTGCACGCCGACCGGCTCGACGGCCTACTTCCTCTCAGCCGGCGGCTCGATCATCTCCCCCAAGGTCGAGGCCTTCGGCATCGTGCCGCTGCTCCCGCACACCCTATTCTCGCGCCCCATCATCGTGCCGACCACGTCGCGCATCGAGATCTCGTGCGACTCCGAGATCGTCCACGCCAACCTCGAATGCGACGGCGACACGGTCGCGGAGCTCGCTCCCGGGGCGAGCGTCTACGTAACCCGCCATCCGAAGCTGGTCCGGTTCGCGCGCTTCTCGTCCTTCCGCTTTTTCGAACGCCTCGAGGAAAAACTGCGCTGGGGCGTTTCGATCAAGAACTCCCAAGGCAGTTAGTCCGTGGGACATGTTTGGCGCGCCCCAGGGGAGAGTAATGCGGATCAAAGGCGTGAGCGCGCCATGGTAAGGGGGCCCCACGAAGTGGGGGGCGCGGAGCCTCGGGCGGAGCGCCTCTAACCCATGCTGCGTTCGCTCACGATCGAGAACTATGGGCTGATCCCCAAAGCGGAGATCGCCTTTGCCGACGGCGCGACGATCTTCACGGGCGAGACGGGCTCCGGCAAGACCATGCTGCTCGGTGCGCTCGGGCTCGCGCTCGGTGAGCGGGCCAGCGTCGATGCGGTGCGTCGCGGCGCGGCTCGCGCCGTGGTCACGCTGGTGCTCGAACCCGACGCCGTGCTCCGCGTCCGGCTTAACGAGGACGGCTATCCGCTCGACGAAGGCGAGGACGCCGTTATCGTGCGCGACGTGACCGACGCCGGCAAATCGAGCGTGCGGATCAATGGCCGCTCGGCGACGGCCGGTTATCTTCGCGAGGTGGCGGGGAACGTAGCCGATATGGTCGGCCAGCACGACGCCCAACGGCTGCTCTCGCCCGCGTACCACGGGGACCTCCTCGATCGCTTCGGGGCGCCCGCGACCGCGAACGCCCGAGCCCGGACCGCGGATGCGTTTGCGACGCTGCAAGCCCTGCGCGATCGCCTCGAAGCGCTCGGCGGCGACGACCGGCGCGCGCAGGCGCGCTGCGACGAGGCCAGGTATGCGCTCGACGAGATCGATGCGGCCGGCATCGAGGCCGGAGAAGACGAGCGCCTGACCGAGCGCCGCCGCTACCTCGACA
>JANWKW010000179.1 GCA_025451135.1 Vulcanimicrobiia bacterium
CGCCAGGTCGACTTCAAGAATTGCGTCATCATCATGACCAGCAACGTCGGCGCGACCGGCATGCAGACGACCACCGATATCGGCTTCCGCCTGCAGAAGAACAGCGAAGAGGATGAGGCCAAGTCGTACGAGCGGATGAAGACCAAGGTCCTGGAAGAGGTCAAGCACACCTTCCGGCCCGAGTTCCTCAACCGCATCGACGAGATCGTCGTCTTCCATCAGCTGACGCGTCCGGAGATCGAGGAGATCGTCGGACTCGAACTGACCAAGGTCGCGGCCGAGGTGAAGGCCCAGGAGATGATCCTCAAGGTCACCGACGCGGCGAAGGCGCTCCTCGCGGCCAAGGGCTGGGATCCGCAGTTCGGCGCGCGTCCGCTGCGCCGTTCGATCCAGCGTCTGGTCGAGGACGACTTGGCCGAAGAGATGATCCGCGGCCACTTCGTCGCCGGCGATCACGTGCTGGCCGACGTCGATCCCGACAATCCGGATAAGCTGAAGTTCAGCAAGATCCCCTCGGTCGAACCCCCGGCCGCCACGGCTCCGCCGGAGCCGGCGCACACGTAGAAGAGGCGGCACGCGAAAGCGTGCCGCTTTTCTAAAGACTTTTTGAGACGCCGCGGCGCATAGTAGTGGCAGTTCTCTGTCACTTTTCGGAGGGTTCGTTGATGCAGGTCGGCTTCTCGTTGCGCGCGGGCGCATTCGCGGTGTGTGCGTTCCTGGCGGCTGCCGGGGCGGGAGCGGCGGCCTCGCCGGCGCCTTCTCCGAGCGCGAGCCCGACGGCCTCGCCGACGCCGGCGCCCACGGCCAAGCCCGTCTACCAGAGCATGACGTGGCGTGAGATCGGGCCGGCCCTGCCGGGCGGCCGGGTGGCCAACGTGGCCGGATCCTCGCGCGACGCGAACCTCTACTACGCCGGCGCGGCCGGCGGCGGGGTCTGGAAGACGACGGATGCGGGCCTGACCTGGCATCCGGTCTTCGAGAAAGAGGCGGTCGCCTCGATCGGCGACGTCGTCATCGACCCGAACGACGATGCGACCGTCTGGGTCGCGACCGGCGAAGGCAATCCGCGCAACGACGTGATCCCCGGCGCCGGCGTCTACAAGTCGACCGACGCCGGCAAGACCTGGAAGAAGATGGGGCTCGAGGGCACGCGCACGATCACGCGCCTGGTCGTCGATCCCAAGAACTCGAAGCACGTGATCGTCGCCGCGCAGGGCGACGTCTACGCGCCCAGCACCGAGCGCGGCGTCTACGTGACCTTCGACGGCGGTGCGACCTGGGCGAAGACGCTCTACGTCTCCGATCAGGCCGGGGCGTCCGACGTCGCGATCGATCCCAACCACCCGAACGTGGTCTACGCCGGCATCTGGCACTTCGTGCGCAAGCCGTGGACGACCAACTCGGGCGGAAGCGACGACGGGCTCTACAAGTCGTCCGACGGCGGCCGCACCTGGACGCAGTTGAGCGGACATGGACTGCCCGACGGCACGCTCGGGCGCATCGGCCTGGCGGTCGCGCCGAGCACCGGCCGGGTCTACGCGTTGATCGAGGCGACCAAAGGCATCCTGTGGCGCTCGGACGATGCCGGCGGGACCTGGACGCTGGTCAGCAGCGACACGCTCGTGAATCAGCGTCCGTTCTACTTCTCGCACGTCGTGGTCGACCCGCAGAACGCCGACCGGCTCTACGCGCTCTCGGCCGCGTTCTCGGTCTCGAGCGACGGCGGCAAGACGTTCCGTCTCTCGCCCGGCTCGCCGCACGGCGACTTCCACGGCCTGTGGATCGCGCCCAACGATCCCAAACGCATGATCGTCGCCGAGGACGGCGGCGTCGCCATCTCGCTCGACCGCGCGCGCTCGTGGGCCTTCGCGCGCGATATGCCGGTCGGCGAGGTCTACCACGTCGGCGTCGGCGCGACCGGCAACCCGTACTGGATCTGCGGCGGTTGGCAGGACAACAACGGGTGGTGCGGTCCGTCGTTCACGACCGATCCGTCCGGCATCCTCAACAAGCATTGGGTCGACGTGGCCGGCGGCGACGGGCAATGGGCGGTCCCGGATCCGATCGATCCCGATTGGCTGTGGGCTGACTCGCAGCAAGGCGCCGTGAGCGTCTACAACCGCAAGACCCGCGACACGTTCTACGTCCAGCCCTACATCGCGACGGCCGAGGAGAACTTCGATCAGCGCACCGCCAAGTATCGCTTCAATTGGGATACGCCGATCGCGTTCGCGCCGTGGGACGGGCACATCGCATGGCTCGCCGGCAACGTCGTGTTCCAGACCACCGATCGCGGCCGCCACTGGACGCGCATCAGCCCCGACCTCACGCTCGACGAGAAGGACCACCAGGTCCCGCCGGGCGGTCCGATCACCCACGACGTCTCGAGCGCCGAGAACTACAACACGATTCTCGACATCGAAGGCTCGGCGCTGGCCAAGGGCGAGATCTGGGTCGGGACCGACGACGGACAGATCCAGCTGACGCGCGACGGCGGCAAGCGCTGGAAGAACGTCACGCCGGCCGGCATCCCCGACCACGGCGAGTTCGAGACGGTCGCGCCGTCGACGACGGTCGCCGGCACGGCCTACGCCTCGATGGACCGGCACCTGCTCGGCGACTATGCGCCGTACCTGTTCGTGACGCACGACTTCGGAGCGCATTGGAGCGCGATCGCGAAGGGTCTGCCGGCCGGCGCGTACGCGCGTTCGGTGCGGCCCGACCTGCACAACCGCGACCTGGTCTACGCCGGGACCGAGACGGGTCTGTGGCTTTCGTGCGACGGCGGCGCGAGCTGGCACGACTTCAAGAACGAGCTGCCGACCGCATCGGTGCGCGACATGCGCTTCCAATCGACCTGGGACGATCTCGCGATCGCGACCCACGGCCGCGCGCTCTACATCATGGACGACCTGCGGCCGGTGCAGCGGGCCGCCTGCACGGCGCCCAAGGATCCATTCGTCCTCGCGCCGCGCGTCTCGTATCAGTACGACCTCCACGGCGACGACGAAGGCACCTACACCGATTACGCCGGCAGCAATCCGGCCTTCGGCATGGCGATCACGTACTACCAGCCGACGCCGTCCAAGACGCCGCCGGTCATCAAGATCTACGATGCGAAGCATCGCCTGGTCCGCACCGTCCAGGGCGACCGCAGCAACCCGTTCGCGCCGAAGGCCCAGCCGTGGATCACCAACGACGCCGGACTGCAATCGTTCGTCTGGGACTTCACCCGCGACGGTCCGGTGAAGTGGAACGGCGCCGGCAAGTTCTTCAAGGGTCCGGACGAAGGCGCGGGCGTTCCGCCGGGCACCTATACGGTCTCGATGACGCTCTCGGGGAAGACGTTCACGGTGCCGGCCGTCGTCAAGCCGGATCCGGACACGCTCGAGACGCCCGCCGAGATCCAAGCGGCGGCCGCGTTCAACGACAAGTACACGCAGAAGCTCTCGGCGCTCGACGTCGTGCTCAACGGTCTCGACGACGTGAAGGCGCAGTTGACCAAGACGCGAGCGGCCGCGGATGCGAAGCACGACGCGGCTACCGTCGCGACGATCGACAAGGCGTTGGCCGATCGCCAGACGCTCCAGGATTCGTTGACGGCCGACTACCAGAACTTCGAGGACTTCGTGCAGCGCTCGGGGCGGCTGCGTGAGGATCTCGGGAGCACGGGCACGGGCCTGGTGACGCCGGCGATCCTGGAATACGCCGGTCGCGTGGACGCCAACTACGACGCGCGGATGCGCGCGTATAAGGCGTACGTGCAGACGCTCGCTCCTCTCTCGGGGGCCCTCAAGGCCGCGGGCTATGCGGAGGTAAAGACTCCGGCGACATGATCCGCTCGCTCGCCGTCGGCGCGCTGGTGATCGGCGTGCTGACGGCGCAGGTGCCGTCACCCACGCCGCCGCCGACGCCGCCCCCGCTCCCAACGACGACCCCAAGCGCGTCGCCGTCGCCCGCCTCCGCCGGCCTCGCGGTGTCGCCGCTGTCGGTCGCGATGCCGCCCGGCGGGTTCGCCGACGTGACCGTCGGCAACGCGAGCGGCGACGTCGCGGCGACGTTCGACAAGCATCTCGCGACCGCTATCGTCGATCTCGCGGCGCACGTCGTCCGGGTGACGGCCGGGGCGGCGACCGGGAACGACGTCATGCACCTCACCGATCCGAGCGGCGCGCAGGTCGACGTGCCCGTCCGCATCGCGCCGTACGGCGGCACGCTCGCACAGACGCTCACCTTGAACGTCACCGGCACGCCGGCCGACGCGGATTGGGTCGCCGCCCAGATCCGCGATCTGCTCCGCCGCTCGACCGCGGTACAGCCCGGAGCCCAAGCGACCTTCTCGGTCGCACCCCTAACGGCTCCGCTGGCCAGCGGTGCGCGCACGAGCGTCTCCGTGCCGGTGCAGATCGTGGGCGGCGCCGACTATCTCGACGTGGCCGGCACGACCGTCGTCAACGTGCAGAACATGACGCTCGATCCGTTCACGCCCACGCTGCTGCTCTACGACGACGACCCGGAGCGGATCGTCGGCGACGGGCCGCTCTTCCGCGCGACCGTCCGGCCCAACGAGCCCGCGCGGCTGTACTACTATCACGACAGCGATGCGGGCAGCCATCGCGTCGTGATGTTCCTTTCGGCGACCACCGCCGAACCGACGCCCGTCCAGGTCGTCGCGGCGACCGGCGGTCCGAACGTCGACGTGATGACGGTCGGACACAACGTCAGCCGCAACTACGTACTCTCGAAGCTGCGCAATCAGGGCGTCGTGATCGACCTCGCCCAGGATCGCGGCGACTACCCGTTCCTCGACGTGACCTTCGGCGGCGGCGCGGGCATCGCGGGATCGGTCGACCTTCGGGTGCTCGGCGGCGGGCCGGTGACGGTCGCGCTGCTGGCGGTCCCGGCGGACGCCGACGCCGATGCGATCGCGCAGATCGCGCTCCAGGCACCGCTGGCGAAGGATGGGCACGGGCGCAGCGGGATCTTCAAGCTCGACGGCGGCTACGGCAACGCCTATAAGAACTACGTGGCGGGCGGCCCGGACGTCTCCCTGATCTACGGCGACGCGGGGCCGCCCGCGGCCGACGCCGACGCGGGCCGCGACGCCGGCGACTACGGCGTCCTGCAGACGATCGCGTTCTCGCTGAACAACCCGACCGACAAGCCGGCCGTCGCCTATCTCTACGAACGTCCGATCGGCGGCATCGTGCGCTCGACGTTCTTCCTCGACGGCACCGCGGTCGAGATGGGCTGCGTCCGCGACCCGTCCCGGCGCTACCAGATCTCGACGTACGCGCTCGCCCCCGGGGCGACCGTGCCGCTGACCATCGCCACCATGACCGACGGCGGCTCGAACTACCCGATCGAGATCGGGGTCAGCGCCACTCCGCCGATCCCCACGACCCCGGCGATCGACGCGCCCGACGGCTGTTTCCCGAAGGCGGCCCCGAGCCCCGAGGCGAGCCCCAGCCCGGAGGCCTCGCCGAGCCCGCGGGTTTGATGAAAAATTGAGTTTGTGCGCCGCCTTCTTGGCACACCAAACTCCACCGGCGTGCTACGCTTTGGTCACGACATGGAACGCACGAACGAACCGAAGATCGTCCTCCTCGTCCGGCTGCTCAATGCCATCGACGAGGGCCGCCACTCTTTCGAAGTGCTCAAGGAGCGCATCGCCGAGGACGGTCGCCAGCCGAGCACGCGCAGCCTGCGCCGCTACCTGGCGATCCTGGCCGAGGCCGGGTTCCCGTGGTACTTCGACCGGGCCGCCAATGCGTACAGGTTCGCCGACGGATACAGTCTCAAGCGTCTGGAGCTCTCCAACAACGAACTGTTCGGGCTGGTCGCGCTACGCTCGCTCGGAGCGAGCCTGGGCGGCGCGATCGGCGGCTACATCAACGGCGTGACCGACAAGCTGGTAGGTTCGTCGCGCGGCGCCAAGGACCGCGTCGACGGCCGCTCGCCGGTGGCGTTCCGTTTGGCCGAGGTCGGGCTGGACAAACAGGGCGACCGCGCCTTCTCGCTGCTCTCCTCGGCTGAGCGCGCGTCGCGCAGCGTCGCGTTCTCGTACCGCGACAAGGAAGGCAACGCGAGCAAACGGATCGTCGACCCGTACGGCTTCGTGGTCAGCTCGGGCCGCGTCTACTGCGTCGCCCACGACCGCTCGCGCGGCGCGATCCGCACCTTCGCGATCGACAACATCGAGGATCCGGACGTGCTGGCGACCACCTTCGTCAAACCGACCGACTTCGACGTCGAGGCCTACGCCGCGAGCTCGATCTCGGGCGTCCTGGCCGGCGGCGAGACGACCGAGGTCCGCGTCCGGTTCGACAAGCGCGTCGCCAAGGCCGCGACCGCGGCGCGCGTCGTCGCCGACCGCAAGATCGAGCGCGTCGACGACGGCTCGGTGGAGATCACGTATCGCGTCGGCGACGTCGCCGAGCTGACGCGCTGGGTCTTGGGCTGGGGCGCGCAGGCCGAGATCCTCGCGCCGCCGGCA
>JANWKW010000180.1 GCA_025451135.1 Vulcanimicrobiia bacterium
GTGCCGCCGAGCTTGTCGAACGGGATGCCGCGGCGGCGCGCGACCGCCAGCAGCATCGCGAGCAGGATGGAGGCGGGCGCGTTGATCGTCATCGAGACGGTCACTTCGTCGAGCGGGATGGAGTCGAAGAGCGTCTCCATGTCGTCGATCGTATCGATCGCCACGCCGACCTTGCCGACCTCGCCGCGCGACGGCAGCGCATCGGAGTCGTAGCCGAGCTGGGTCGGCAGGTCGAAGGCGACGGAGAGGCCGGTGGTGCCGCGCGCGAGGAGATACCGGTAGCGCGCGTTCGATTCGGCCGCGGTCGCGAAGCCGGCGTACTGCCGCATCGTCCAGAGCCGCCCGCGATACATATCCTTGCGGACGCCGCGTCCGTACGGGAACGAGCCCGGTTCGCCGAGATCGTGCGGCTCGCCCTCGACCGCGTCGTAGCGCGGCGAAAGCGGGATCCCGGAGCCGTTGAGGTCGCGTGCCATCGTCAGTCTCCGATCGTGACGATCGGGGTGCCGGCCTCGACCGTCTCGCCGGCCGCGACGTGCACGGTCGCGACACTGCCGGCGCGGTGCGCGCGCAGTTCGTTCATCATCTTCATCGCCTCGACCACCGCGACGACCTGGCCCTCGACGATCGCGTCGCCGCCGGCGACCTTGATCTCGACGACCGCACCGTGCATCGGCGAGACGACGTCGTTCCCGCTCGCCGCGCCGGCGCGCTTCTTCGTACCGAGTCGCGGCGGGGCTTTCCTCGCGTTCGCCGGCGCGCCGCCGCTCGGGCGATCGAGGATGCGGACGCGGAAGAGCTTGTCGTTGACTTCGACGCGTACGACTTCTGCTGGTCCCTCGTCCCTCGACTTCGCTTCGCGGAGTTTACCCTGAGCCCAGTCGAAGGGCTCGGGATGACACGTCGCTGCCTCTGTCTTCCCGTCGGCGTACTTCTCGGCGGCGAACGCTTCGAGGGTGGCGGTGCCGTAGGTGGCGTCCGCCACGTCCGGCTGGTCGCAGAGGGCCCGGAGCAGTGGGAGCGTGGTCGGGACGCCTTCGATGACGTACTCGTCGATGGCGCGGCCCAGGCGCGCGATGGCCTGCGGGCGGGTCGGCGCCCAGACGATCAGCTTGGCGATCATCGAGTCGTAGTCGGCCGAGATCGTGGAACCGGCGCGCGCGGCCGAGTCGACGCGCACGCCCAAGCCGGCGGGCTCGCGATACGACGCGATCGTGCCGGGCGCGGGGCGGAAGTTCTGGGACGGGTCCTCGGCGTTGACGCGGCCCTCGATCGCGTGGCCGCGGAACGCGATGTCGTCCTGCGCGAACCCGAGCGGTTCGCCGGCCGCCACCCGGATCTGCTCGCGGATCAGATCCAGGCCCGAGATCGCCTCGCTGACCGTATGCTCGACCTGGATGCGCGTGTTCATCTCCAGGAAGAAGAACTCGTCGCCCGCCACCAGGCACTCGATCGTGCCGACCGAGTCGTATCCGATCGCGCGCGCCGCCCGGATGCCGGCCTCGCGCATGCCGGTGCGGACGCGCTCGGAGATGGTGGCGGGGGCCTCTTCCCACAGCTTCTGATGGCGGCGCTGGAGCGAACAGTCGCGTTCGCCGACGTGCACGACGTTGCCGTGCTTGTCGGCCAGGATCTGCAGCTCCACGTGCTTCGGGTTGTCGAGATAGCGCTCCGCATAGACGACGTCGTTCTTGAAGTATGCGGCCGCCTCGCGTTTGGCGGTGGTGAAGGCGGACTCGTTCTCGTCGTAGGTGCGCGCGACCTTGAGACCATCGCCGCCGCCGCCGCCCGAGGCCTTGAGCGCGAGCGGACGACCGTAGGCCTTGGCGGCGGCCTGCGCGCCGGCCAGGTCGTCGATGGCGGCGGTGCCGCCGGGGACGAACGGCACGTCGGCCTTGGCCATCGCCTGGCGCGCGCGAAGCTTGTCGCCCATCGCGTCGATCGCATCGGGATGCGGACCGATCCAGGTGAGACCGGCGCCGATCACGTCGCGCGCGAAGCCGGCATTTTCGGCCAGGAATCCGTAGCCCGGGTGGATCGCTTCGGCGCCCGAGCGCTTCGCCACCTCGAGCAGCTTCTCGATGTTGAGATAGGAGAGCGAGGGCGAGGCCGGCCCGAGCAGATAGGCTTCGTCGGCCATCGTCACGTGCGCGGCATCGCGGTCCGGCTCCGAATACACGGCGACCGTCGCGATGCCCATCTCGCGGGCCGTACGGATGATGCGAACCGCGATCTCACCGCGATTCGCGATCAGGATCTTCGCGAACATCACGCGTCGCCGATCGCTTCGAGACGGGCGGCGGCGAGCCAGGGTCTTTGAGGCGGTCCCTCGACTGCGCTCGCTTTGCTCGCTACGCTCGGGATGACAAGGAGAGCCGCTGCCACTGCGGCGAGTTCGTCTTCGGTCGCGCCGTCGGCGGCGATCATCCGAGGACGTCGGGCGGGTACATGCCCATCGCGTGGTAGCCCGAGTCGACGAAGTGAACGTCGGCGGTGACCGAACGCGAGAGATCCGAGGCTAGATAGACGGCGCAGTCGCCGACATCTTCCTGGGTGACGTTGCGCTTGAGCGGCGCGACCTTCGGCACGACGTCGAGGATGCGCGAGAACCCGCCGACCTGGCGGGAGCTGGCGGTCTTGATCGGTCCGGCCGAGATCGCGTTGACCCGGATGCCGCGATCCCCGAGATCGAAGGCCAGGTAGCGGACGATCGACTCGAGGGCGGACTTGGCGATTCCGGCGATGTTGTAGTTCGGCACGATCTGGGTCGCGCCGAGGTAGGTCAGCGCCATCACCGACGAACCGTCGTTGAGCGAGTCGACGAACCCGTTCACCAGCGCGATCAGCGAGTAGGACGAGATGTCCATCGCCTGGGCGAAGCCGCTGCGCGAGGTGGTGAACACCTTGCCGACCAGGTCTTCCTTATTGACGAAGGCGATCGAATGGACCAGCGCGTCGAGCTTTCCGAAGCCTTCGAGGGCCTTAGCGCAGGCGGCGATCGACTCGTTCGACGAGACGTCGCACTCGACGACCGGACCGCCGCCGCACTCGGCCGCGATCTCCGAGACGCCGTCCTTGACCCGCTCGCCCTGGTAGGTGAAGGCCACCTGGGCGCCGTGCGCGTGGAGTTGGCGGGCGATGCCGGTGGCGATGGACCACTTGTTGGCGACCCCGGTGACCAGGGCGCGCTTACCTTCGAGAAGTTTCACCGCGACTAGATACCTATCGCGGTCGCCCTCGTCCTGTCCGCTACGCGTATGTCGCGAGCGCCCGGCGCACGAAGACCGCGATGCGGGGACCGTCCGAGCCCGGGACGGGAGCGATGCTCAGATGCAGGCCGCTGATCTTCGCGTTCGAGCCGCCGGCGATGTCGGACTTCCAGGAGGCGGTCAGCGCGCGGACCGCGCGATCGATCGGGGCCGGGAGCGAGCCGACCGGGGCGGCCGTCGTCGAGGCGGCTTCCGCGGGATCGCACGGCCCGGCCATCAGCACGCGGTATGCGTCGTCGAGAATGAAGCAATATGGGGTGAATTGATCGTCCATGCTCCAAGCCTACCAAGCCCCCGCCCCTCGCCCCATCCGGGGAAACCCTCAATTCCGGGGCGACGGCGCCCTAGGTACGCCTAGAGCGTGACCTGCTGGTAGGTGAAGCGGGCCTCTTGGAGGGCGTGGATCGCCCAGACGCCGGCCGGGACCAGCATCGCGGTCGGCACCAGGTTGGCCGTCAGCTTGGCGTAGGCCGCCGCCGGCGTCATGCCGAGCGCCGTCGCGAGCGACCGGGCGAAGCCGGTGGTGGCGTTGTTGCACAGGAAGAAGACCGCCCCGCGTTTGCCGAGCGTGTCGATGGACGCGTCGTAGTCGCCGACCTTCGGCTTGTGCAGCCACGGGTTGCCGTCGCCGGGTTTGAGATCGCCGAGATCGGTGCGGATGCCGGCGGGGAGCTTGGGCAGCGCCTTGGCGAACATCTCGTTCCAGACCCGGTCGTTGAAACCGAGCGCGAGCGAGGTGCCGTGGTAGAGCACCGCCGCCGACGTCGCCGAGACCGGCTTCTCGCCGAGCGCGCCGTCGCACGCGTCCAGGACGTTGGTCATCGAAGAGCAGACCTGGCCGCCCTGCAGCTTCTCGGAGGCGAACGAGAACCGGTGCTTGACGTCGCGCGCCAGGATCGCGTCGAAGGCCGCTTTGTCGAAGACGAACGCCGGGATCTCGCCGCCGTCGGACTTCGAGGCCGGCGACGCGGCCTTCGCAGCGACGGGCGACAGCGTCGCCGCCGCGGTGGAGGCGATCAGGAAGTCCTTGCGGGTGGTCATCTGGCGTCCTCTTCTCAGAGCGGGATGTTGCCGTGTTTGCGTTTGGGGCGCTCGACCCGCTTGGTGCGCAGCATCTCGAGCGCGGTCGCGATCGCGCCCCGCGTCCTCCGGGCCTCGATCACGCCGTCGACGTAGCCGTATTGGGCGGCGATGTACGGATTGGCGAACCGCTCCACGTACTCGTCGATCAGCTCCTGCATCTTCGCGTCCTGGTCCGCCGCCGCGGCGATCTCGCGGCGGAAGATCGTCTTGACGGCGCCTTCGGCGCCCATCACCGCGATCTCGGCGGTCGGCCAGGCCAGATTGACGTCGGCCCGGATGTGCTTGCTCGCCATCACGTCGTAGGCGCCGCCGTAGGCCTTGCGGGTGATGATCGTGATCTTCGGCACGGTCGCCTCGGCGTACGCGTAGAGCAGTTTCGCGCCGTGCGTGATGATGCCGCCGTACTCCTGATCGGTGCCCGGCAGGAACCCCGGGACGTCGACGAAGGTGACGATCGGGATGTTGAACGCATCGCAGAAACGCACGAAGCGCGCGGCCTTGATCGACGACTTGATGTCGAGCACGCCGGCCAGCACGTTCGGCTGATTGCCCACGACGCCGATGCTCCGGCCGTCGATCCGGCCGAATCCGCAGATGATGTTGCCCGCGTAGGACGGCTGGATCTCGAAGAAGTCGCCATCGTCGAGGACCGGTTCGATGACGTCGTGCATGTCGTACGGTTTGTTGGACGAGTCCGGCACGATCTCGTCGAGCTCCGGGATCTCGCGCTGCGGATCGTCGGCGCTCTCGAAACGCGGAGGATCGTCCAGGTTGTTCTGCGGCAGGAACGACAGCAGCGCGCGCGTCTGCGCGATCGCATCGTCTTCGTCGGCCGCGACCAGATGGGCGACGCCGCTCTTGGTGGCGTGAGTCGTCGCGCCGCCGAGCTCGTCGAACGTGACCTCCTCGCCGGTGACCGTCTTGATGATCTCCGGGCCGGTGATGAACATCTGCGAGATGCCCTCGGTCATGATCACGAAGTCGGTGATCGCAGGCGAGTAGACCGCGCCGCCGGCGCACGGTCCGGCGATCAGGCTGATCTGCGGGATCACGCCGCTGGCCTGGACGTTGCGCCAGAAGATCTCCGCGTAGCCGCCCAGCGCGACCACGCCTTCCTGGATGCGCGCGCCGCCGGAATCGTTGATGCCGATGATCGGCGAGCCGGTGCGCACCGCCAGATCCATCACCTTGCAGATCTTCTCGGCGAAGGCTTCGCCGAGCGAACCGCCGAGCACGGTGAAGTCCTGCGAGAACAGGAAGACCTGCCGCCCGTCGATGGTCGCGCGGCCGGTCACGACGCCGTCGCCGAGGAACTCTTTCTCGTCCAATCCGAAACCGTTGGCGCGGTGGACGACGAACGCGTCGAGTTCGGTGAACGATCCGGGGTCGACCAGTCCGTCGATCCGTTCGCGAGCCGTGCGCTTTCCGCGCGCGTGCTGCTTCTCGACCGCCGCCGCGCCCGCCGGAGCCTCCGCCAGCGCGCGCTTGCGCTGGAGCTCGTCGTATTTCTCGCCGTGGGTCTTCATCGAGAGAGCCCTTGCACAGGCTTCGAGCGCGAACCTTTCTGCCCGTGCGTCTCGCGGGCGGCGCGCGTCCGGTCGAAGCTTAGTCGGCGATCGCCACCGGCGGCGCTGCGGCGCCGCCTTTGGCCGGCCGCAGCAGCAGCGAGAGCGGCGTCAGGATCAGCGTGATGACCCCGAGGAAGAAGAACGCGTCCGCGAACGCCATCGTCGCGGCCTGCTGTCCGACGATCCGCGCGAGCATCGCGAGCGGCGCGTGCGCGAGGAACTGCACGGCCGCGACGCTGTGCCGCGTCACCTCGTCGGCGAGCGCGTCGAAGTGCTGCGCGCCGCGACGGTCCAGCAGCGTCACCAGGACCGCGGTCGAGACCGACCCGCCCAACTGCTGGCACAGGCTCAGCAGCGACGTGGCTTTCTGCGTGTCCGGACCCGAGACGCTGTTGAGGACCGCGACCGAGAGCGGCACGAACAGCATGCCGAAGCCGATCCCGCCCAGGATCAACACGAACGCGAACGTCCAGAAGGTCGAGTCGGTGGTGACGATCTGCGCGTTGAGGAGATTGGCGATCGCGACCACGACGAACCCGATGCCGAGCAGGACGCGCGGCTGCCATCGCGCGCGCATCAGCAAGAACAGCGTCACCGGGGTCATCAGCGCGATCGCGGCCGCCCGCATCAGGATCGACTCGCCCGAGAGCGTCGCGGTGAAATTGAGGTAGGTCTGCTGGAATTGCGGCGCCAGGATGACGCCGCCGAAGAGCGAGAAGGCCAGCGTCATCGCGAGCAGACAGCCGGCCGCGACCGTGCGGTTCTTGAGGATCCGCAGGTCCACGATCGGCTGCTTGACGTGCAGCTCCCACCACACGAAGAACGCGAGCGCGGCCGCGCTCAGGCCGCTCAGGAGCAGGATCGTCGGGTCGTTGAACCAGTCGTTGCGTTCGCCTTCGTCGAGAACGTACTGCAGCGAACCCAGACCGGTGGCGAGCAGGCCCAGGCCGATCCCGTCGACCGACGCGCGACCGCGCCGCGGCGGGTTGCGCAGCAGCATGCCGACCAGCACGGCGGCCGCGATGCCGGGGATGACGTTGATGTAGAAGATCCAGTTACACGAGAGCGCGTCGGTCAGGATGCCGCCCAGCGTCGGCCCGAGACTCGGCCCGACGATCGCGCCGAGCGAGACCAGCGCCTGGCTCTTGCCGATCTCCTTGGCCGGAAACGTGTCGCGCATGATCGCCTGTCCGGTCGAGATCAGGCCGCCGCCGCACAGGCCCTGCAGGATGCGGAAGAAGATCAGTTGGTCGAGCGACTGGGCGAAGCCGCACAGCGCCGACGTGATGGTGAAGCCGACGATCGCCGCGACGTAGTACTGGCGGCGCCCGAGCAGCTGCTGCAGCCACGGCGTGAGCGGGATCACGATCACGGCCGCGATGATGTAGCCGGTGATGATCCACGCGCCTTGGTCGAA
>JANWKW010000181.1 GCA_025451135.1 Vulcanimicrobiia bacterium
ATCTGAGACGGCACGTTGGTCCCGGTCGCATACGCGTGCGTCGAAATGCTCGCCGGAGCGCTCGGCGGCTTCGACGCCCTCGATCCGGACGTGGTGGCCCAGAGGCACATCGAGCCGGCGGTAAACGCCAGCGCCAGGAACAGCGCGCGCAGCGGTCGAGCATTCATATGAGTTCCCCCGAACCTCACGAGCGGCATCGTCGCACGATTCCGCGTCTATCCGCATGGTAACGCCAACCCCCGAATTTGCCAAGCCCCCGCTTGCCCGGCTCGGCTTCGCGGCTCCGCCGCGGACGCCGCGGCCGCGCTCCGAGATGGGTATGACGGCTCCATGGCTGACAAACACCTCGACGGACTCCGCGTCGCGATCCTGCTCACCGACGGTTTCGAGCAGGTCGAGATGACCGAACCTCGCGCCGCCCTCGATGCGGCCGGCGCGACGACGACCCTGGTCTCGCCGAAAAGCGATACCGTCCAAGGGATGCACCACGATCAGAAGGGCGACACCTTTCCGGTGGACCTGACCCTCGACAACGCCTCGGGCCGAGACTTCGACGCGCTTCTTCTGCCGGGCGGCGTCGCCAACCCGGACGCGGTGCGTCTCGAACCGAAGGCGATCGGGTTCGTCGCTTCGTTCGCGGACAAACCGATCGCCGCGATCTGTCACGGCCAGTGGACCCTGATCGACGCCGGCCTAGCCAAAGGCAAGCGCATGACGTCGTGGCCGTCGCTCAAGACGGACCTGCGCAACGCCGGCGCGGACTGGGTCGACGAGGAGGCCGTCACCGACGGCAACCTGGTCACTAGCCGCAAGCCCGACGACATCCCCGCGTTCAACGAGGCGATGATCGGGCTCTTCGCGAAGCGCGCCCGAGCCTAGGACGACGGCGGGACGGCGCCGGGTTCGATCACGTGCGGCGTGATGAGAAAGACGATCTCGTTGCGCTGGTGCCGGGTCGCTTTGCTCTTGAAGAACGCGCCGAGCACCGGAATATCGGCGAGCCCCGGGAGCTTGGTGACCGTTTCGGAGCTCACGTCGCGCATCAGACCGCCGAGAACGATGGTCTGATCGCTCGCCACGCGTAGGGTGGAATCGATCTTGCGATTCGCGATGATCGGAAGATTGCCCGCCGTGAACCCTTCGATCTCGCTGTACTCGGGATGGATGTCGGCGGTCACGCTGCCGTCCGGGCCGATCGTCGGCGTCAGCCGCAGCTTCACCCCGACGTCGACGAACTGCACCTGCTGTCCGCCGAAGGCCGAGTTCGAATAGACGATCGGGTATGTCTGACCGATCAACAGATCCGCCTCGCGATTGTTGAGCGCCACGAGTCGCGGCGTGGCGAGGATCTGTGCGCGACCGTGGCTGACCAAAGCGTCGAGCCGCGCGTTGACCGCGAGCGTCCCACGTGGAAAGGCATAGGCGGTCGCGCCGGCGAGCGGCTGGCCCTGGAGGTCGACGCCGCCGAACTCGAATCCGACGTTGCTGCTGTCATCCTGCGGCGTGACATCGGCGACGCGAACCTCAAAGGCGACCTGACGCCCGGCGACGTCGACGGATGCCGCGAAGGCGGCGCTAAGGCGCTGCGCATCTTCGTCCCCTCTGACGAGCAGCGCGTTTTGACTGGGGTCCGCAACGGCGACGACGCCGTCGGGGAGCTCCACCTTGAGCATCTTCAGCGCGTCCTCGGCGCGCAGATATCGCAGCCGATAGATCCGGAAGTCGCCGGACGACGATACGGCGCCCGGCCCGTCCAGCGCCGCGACGAGCGAGCGCGCGCGGTCGACGGTAGCGCCGTCGCCGCTGATGACGATCGCGTCCGTCCGCCGATCGGGTACCACGATCGTCCCGACCGGCAAGGCCGCGGCCAGCTCCTTCGCGACGTCGGTCGGATCGGCGCGATGGAGCGTCAGGACCTGGGTCTGCGCGCCGAGAGCGCCTCCCGCAACGCCGCCGCGGTTGAACGCTTCGGATGAGCCGACGATCAGCGTCGTGCCGGTACGGCGCACCGACAGCCCCTGCGATGTGACCAGGGCAGCCAGAGCCTCGTCGAACGTCACGCCGACGAGGTGGAGCGTCACGCGCCCCGGCGGCAACGAAGCATCCGGGATGATGTTGACGTCTCCCTCCAGCGAGAGCAGCGCTACGACGTCCGTCAGCTTCGCATCGCGCACGTCGATGTTCAGACGCACCCGAGGGTCCCCCGCGCCCAACAGGACGATGGCCAGCGCGGCGATCGCCAGTCTCACTGCGACCTCCGTAGTGCCAGCGTCCGGCCGTCGGAGAGACGCACGATGCGTGCGTCGACGTACGTGACGCGCGCGCCCAGCGCCGTCGAGCCTCGCATCAGGGCCACGGTCTGACCGTCGATCTCGACGAGCGCCACGGGTCGAACGCCCTCGGCGAAAGCGACCAGCACCGGCGCAGCCGCCTTGGCCGACGTTTCGGACCCGACGAGCGCGACGAACGGATCGCGGACCCGCGCCCACACACCGGCTCTCACGAGCGCGGGCGCCACCGTCGGGACCGCGACCGGCGCGCCCACCCGCTCGGTCGGGATGACCACCGACGACGATTGCGCGGCGATCGGAAGCAGCAGGCCTGCGACCGCGCACGTCACCGCGCTGATCCGCAACAGGAGCGCTCGCTCGTGAAGGCTGATGGCTCGCATCCTCATTCCTTTCTCAACGGGGCGCGGACGGTGTATGCGTCGACGCCGACCGTGAACGCAAGCGAAGGGCGTAGTCGCGCGCCGCCGACGGGGACGATCGCGATGTCGCGCACGAAGATCAATGGATCGGCCTTCGATAAAGCCGGAAGAAACGACAAGAAACGATCGAACGATCCGCGCACGACGAGCTTGAGCTTCCTGGTCCGCAACCAGCCGTCGGCGGATCGAGCCGTCGCCGTACCGTCGGACTCCACCGACACGATCGCGATCCCGGAGTCGCGCGTCGCGTGATCCAGCGAGCGCAGCAACGGTCCGGTGTCCGCGCCGGCCTCGCGCGACGACTGTGCCGCGATATCGGATACGATATTCTTTCGTGCCGCGCGCAAGGCGACGCGATCCCTCAATATCTCTCGCGATCGTCCGATGCTCGTCTCGAGCAGCCTCGCCTGGGTTTCGGCCGCGCCAATGCGCCGCGCTTCGTGCAGCTCGATCCGCGCGTACCCGGCCGCGAGCGCCGCGACCGCGGCGATCCATGTGGCGATGACGACCGTCCGCTGCGAGATCCGCACTAGTGCGGGACCAGCCAGATCGAGAACTCGAGGAGCGCTCCTCCCGGACGTTCGACCCGCGCAACGCGGTCGAGCGACGCGGATCCGAACGGCTCGCCGGATAGACGCGACATCGCCTCGGCCACGGATGACAGCCGCTGGGTTCTCCCGACGAGCGCCAGCCGCTTGCCGTCGTCGCTCAGCGAGACGAGCCATGCGTCGCGCGGCAGTTCGCGCGCCAGCGCCGCCATTCTGGCGCGAACCCGCTCCCCCGATGCCGCGATCTCCCGGAGACGCCCATCCAGAGCGCCCAGGTCGGCGACCTCCGCGGCCTCGAGCTTCTCACCCGCCAATCGCGCGTGGAGAGCGACATCCTCCGCGCCGAGCGCCGCCACCGACGCTTCGGCGTTGCTCGCTCGCCAGCGCTCGACGGACCAGCCGATCGTATCGACGATCAGCACCGTCGCGAGCGCGAGGGCTGCCGTCGCGAGCGGCCGCGAGATCCTCCAGGAGCGAAGCCGATCCATCAGCACCGCCTGCGGATCGTGGAGGAAGTCGAATGCGATCACCGGCGATCCCACCGCGCCAATCCGATCGCCAATCCCCAGTCGGCGGCGCCGACCAGCGCCACGTCGTCGGGATATGCGTCTGCGGAAAGGCCCGCAGGCCGGGCCGCGACCACGCGGACGTCGCCGGCGCGCTCCAACGCCGCGCGCAATCCTGTCAGTCGCGATCCGTTGCCGAAGAGCGCGAGGCGTTCGATCGAACAATTCCGTCGCCGGGCAGAACGGACGAGCGTCGATGCCTCGGCGACGACTTCTTCGAAAGCCGCCGCACCGGCACCGGCCGCGCCGACGGAGCGCTTCCGCGTCTCGGCTGCTCGCTGTTCGACCCCGAGATCCTCGCGGATCGCCGCCGTCACGGCAGCGCCGCCGATCGGGCTCCACAACGTCGTGGGAATCCCGTCGCGCACCGCATGCAGCGTGGCGCGAGCCGTGCCGACGTCCAGGATCGCGTCGGCATCGGGGAACGCGCGGGCAAGCGCGGACCCTTCGAAATCGACGGCGCGCGCTCGCAGGCCGGCGCGCCGCACCGCCGCGGTACGGGACCGCAGCGCCCTTCCAGCCACCGCGCCCACGAGATATCCATCCAAGAGGCCGGTGACGGGACTCGTTCGGACGATCACGTCGTTCGTCGCTCGCCCGAGGCGCCGTTCGACGTCGATGCGCGCGGCCCGTTCGCGATCGAGCGGACTCATCCGAGGAAGTTGGAGCAGGCGCAGCGATGCTACCGGTGGTCCCACCGCGCAGACGCAGTCGCGCGCGCGCACGCCGAGTTCCCCGATCATGTCTTCGATGACCGTCGCGACGAGGTCCGCGTCGACGACTTCTCCGTCCGCCGAAGAGTCGGCCGGGAGGTCGCGTGCGATCACCGCTTCGATCTCCGCCATGCGACCGGCTCCGCGCCCGTACGCGATCCGAACCCGCGAGGTGCCGATGTCGATGCCGACGACGCTCATCCGACCCTCGCGAAGGCCCACAGGCCGCACGCCATCGCAGTCGCCCCGATCGCGAGAAAGGGCGCGAATGGCAGCGCTTGACCGCGCCGGACGCGGCCTGCGGCCATGAGCACTCCGGCGACGAGCCCGCCGGCCGCGAACGCGATGGCCAGAGCGAGCAGGCCGCGATCGACGCCGAGCGCCAGGCCGATAACGCCGGCGAACTTGAGGTCGCCCAATCCCATCGCGCCGCGCGAAAGCGCCAAGACCAGTCCCATGGCGCATAGTGCGGCGGCGCAACCGAGGGCTGCCGCCGGAGCGTGCTTCGACTCGACGGCGACGAAACCGATCGCCAAGGTCGAGACGAGGAGCACGCTGTCCAGAACGACGCCGTGGCGGATATCCGTCACGACACAGATCCCCGAACCGGCGCAGAGCGCGGCGCCGGCGGGGTCGCCGCGGAGGAAGCACGCGAGGCTCGCGACCGCCCCGAGCGCGACGATCCCATAGTCGGCGCCGTAGCAGCGCGGCGATTCGCCCAGCTCCGCGAGCCCTCGACGCGCCGCCCACGGCAAGGCGCACCAGGACCCTGCAAGGACCGCGACGGCGAACGGGCTCACCTGTGGATCCTTCGGGCCCGCCGGCCGGCGGAACGCGCAAACGTCGCAGCGCGCGGATCGCCTCCGAGCTTCCAGGCGAGCCGGAAGTCGCGCGCGGATGCGTCGAACGAACCGGCACGCCACTCGATAAGGCCTCGATCGAAGTATCCGGGGCCGCTGCCGGCGTTCGTCCTTAGGAATCCGTTCGCGCTCCGCATCGCGGCGGCGGGGACCCTCCCGCTCGGTGAGAGCAACGCCAATAACGCATAGCGTTCCAGCTCCTCGAACGTATCGCCGCCGACGGTGCGGGCGCGGTCGTAGTAGCTCGCGGCGTCGGCAAGACGGCCGGCCCGGGCGGCGTCGTCTCCGCGCGCGAGGATCGCCGCCGCGATCGCGGTCCGCGCAAGTACCAGCACCGACCCGGCGATCGCGAGAGCGCAGGTGAATCGAACGACCGCCCTCACGCGAGCAGACCGTAGTAAGCGGACATCGCCAGTGCGATCGTCCCGGATGCGAACGCGACCAGGTCGGACCGTACCTTCGCGACCCCGCGGCCCGCGCAAGCCATGGCCGCCATGCCGGCGGCCGGAGCGATATGACCGAGGGTAAAGCCGCTCAGCAACACGACGGCGAAGCGCAGATCGCCGAACGCGCTAGCGGTCAAGCCGACGACGAAGGGGGTGCAACACGGCGAGAGCGTCAGCGACGCGCCCAGACCGAGCAGCGCGGCACCTCCGGCCGACGTGATCCGTCGCCGATGCGCGTGTGCCCCGGGCCGCACGAGACACGAGATCCCGGCGCACGCAAGCACGACCGCAAGCGCGCCGTACGAAAGCGACGACCAGGCCGCCGCCCGAAGGGCGATCCCCGCGACCGTTCCATACGCGACGTAGCCGATGCCGGTGCCGGCGGCATATGCGAGTATCGCGAAAACCACGGCACGTCGCGGCGCCCCTTCGGTCATGGCGGCGATCGCGGCGCCGCGCGCGACGGCGCACGGACCGAGGCCGCTGATGATGCCGAGTGCGGCGCTTCCGGCAAGCGCCAGGGCCGACCGATGGGCGGCCGCCTCGTACGTCCAGCCGGCCACATCCGTCACTGGGAAGCGGCCGCCCCGAACCCGGAGGCGGAATCGTATTGCACGTGGCGATTCGTCGTGTTCGGCGCGAATTTGGCCAACGTAGCCGGATCGTGGCTCCCGGGACACACGATCGTGTAGCTGGCGTCGCCCGCGCCGGGATTGCGCGTCGTGTACTCGTAGTACGCTTGCGGACCGGCCACCGGATCGACCGGTACCTGCTTCACGTACGGTAGGAGGTTGGGATCGCTCCCGTCGAGCGGCTGGTTGGATGCCGTCGGATAACGGTCGTTATCGGCCTGATAGAGTTCGAGCGCCGTCGCGATCTCCTTGAGGTTCATCATGCAGGATGCGGTCTGCGCTTGCGCGCGCGCCCTGACGAAGTTCGGCACGAGTATCAGCACCAGCATGGCGATGATCGCAACGACGATCATCATCTCGACGAGCGTGAATCCCCGCTGCACGGACCTGCGGCGTTCGAGTGTGGAAACTCTCACGTCGACCATCAGTACCCGCGCCGCGGAGCGTTCGAGACACAGAGCGGCCCGAGTTTCTCGATCGCGGCGCGGCGGACGCGGCTGATGTGACGCGCGGAGTAGCCGAGCCGGCGCGCGATCTCCGCCACGCTGCGATCCGCTCCCACGATCTCCAGGACGATACTGCGCTCCAGCGGCGACAGCGTCGCCAATGCGCCCTCGACCGTGATCCGGTCGTCCTCGTCGTCGATGGTATAGTACGCGGATGCGGCGGCGTCCACCGGCAGCGCGTCGAGCGAATCGATGCGCGAGCGGCGCCGGAACTCCGTCAATTCGACCAATGTCGCCTCGTCGACCCGCAGGAACGCGGCGACCTCGACGTCGCTCGGATCTCTACCGATATCCGCACGAAGACGCTCCGTCGCGTCGCGCCAGCGACGTTCGAGCGCGAGGAGCCGCCGCGGCGGCCGGACCATCCGCTCCGCGTCCCGCACGTAGTGCGAGAGCTCCCCCTGGATCATGATCCAGGCGTAGGCTTCGAACGGCGTGCCGGTCTCCTCCCTGTAGCGGTCGACGGCCTTGATCAGCCCGACCGCCGCCGTCTGTTCGAAATCGGCGCGATCGTCGACCGCGCGCGAATACTTCCTAGCGCCTCGCCGGCACAGGTACCGGTAGCGATGCACGATATCGTCGCGCCTGGATCGTTCGCGACACTCCGACCATTGTCCGACATCTCCACGTTCCGTCATGAAATGCTCCCTATCGTCGAATACAGCGGCATGAGGACGGCGGCGACGATCGCTGCGATCGCTCCGCCCAGGAACACGATGAGAAGGGGTTCGATGACCGCCGCGAGCGACGCGGTCGCGGAGCGGACCTCCGCTTCGAGGTGCTCCGCGCCGCGCAGCAGCATCGCGTCCAGCGTTCCGCTCTCCTCGCCGGCGCGGATCAAACCGACGACGAGAGGATCGAACAGCTCGCTGGCCGCGAACGCCGGCGCGACGTGCTGCCCGAGGGCGACCGCCTCGCCGACCGCGTCGAAGACGGCACGCAACCGGCGGCTCGACGTCATCGATGCCGCCGCCGACAGCGCGACCGGCATCGGGACGCCGCACTGCAAGGTCGTCCCGAGCGTTCGCGAGCAGGCGGCTACCGAAGCCTTACGCGACATCGTCCCGAGGACCGGAAATCCGAAGCGGACGCGGTCCCACGCGGCGGATCCGCGCGTGGTCCGCGCGAACGACCATGCCGCACCGGCCGCGAGGGCCGCCGCAGACCCGCATCCGAGCAGCCAGTCAGGCTCCCTCATGGCCGTCGCGATCGCGAACAAGAATGCCGTCGCGGGCGGAAGCGGCGCGCCGAAGCCTCGCAGCATCGACGCCATCTCGGGTATCACGGCGACGACCAGGAATCCGACGAGCGCGCAGGCGATGGCGGCGACCGTTGCGGGATAGATCAAGGCGCCTGCGATCTGACGACGGAGCGCGACGCCTCGCTCCAGCAGGTCGGCGATTCGTCCCAGCGTCCCGTCGAGGGCACCGCTCAGTTCGCCCGCGAAGACCAGCGCGGACACGATCTCCGAGAACTCGCGGGGGTGACGCCGCAATGCGTCGCTCAGCCGCACGCCCCGTTCGATCTCCGCGCATACGCCGCTCAGCGCCGAGCGGAAACGCGCGTCGCGACACTGTTCTCCGACGATCTCGAGCGAACGCCGGATCCCTACGCCGGCGCCGACCAGCGTCGCAAGGCACCGGAAGATCGCCGCGCGCGTCGCGGCGCTCGATCGATTGAAGCCGCGGAGCGACGAGAGCGCTCCGCGAGCGCTTTCGGCACGTGCGAGCGCCGTCACCGACAGCGCTCTGGCGGCCAGCGCATCGAGCGCCTCGACGCGACTGGCCGCCGCGACCGTTCCCGCGACGAACGCGCCGGCCCGGCTGCGCGCCTCGTAGGCGAAGACGTCCGTCATGCGATCGGCGCGCGTC
>JANWKW010000182.1 GCA_025451135.1 Vulcanimicrobiia bacterium
CGCGAACCCGAAGCGGGCCGCGAACTGCGCCGCCCGCAGCATCCGGAGCGGGTCTTCAGCGAAGGTCCGCGGGGTCAGGATCGCGATGCGCTTGGCCGCGATGTCGGCCGCGCCGTCGAACGGGTCGACCCGCGTTCCGCCGGGCAGCGCCCGGGCGATCATGTTCATCCGGAAGTCGCGCCGGCTCAAGTCGTCCTCGAGCGGGATCTCCGGACCGCTCTCGACCGCAAAATCGCGGTGACCGGTCCCGGTCGAGTGCTCCCGGCGCGGCAAGGCGACGTCGACCGTCACCCCGCCGACGGTCAGCTTGATCACGGCGAAGGACGCGCCCACCAGGTCGACCCGGCCGAGGGGGCCGAGCGCCGCCAGGACGCGTTCGAGCGGCACGCCGGCCACCACGTAGTCCAGATCGTGCGGCGCGGCGCCGCCCGGATCGCGCAATTCGTCGCGAACGCGCCCGCCCACGGCGAACAGCGAACCGTCCGGCAGGACGGCGGCAAGCCTGGCGTCGAGCGGATGGGGCCGGTACGTCGTCGCGTTCAATTCATTCAAACTTCGCTCAAAAAAGCCGGGTGCGCGGCTGTGGTGCTAAACAATTCGCGCGTTACCCGGTATCTTGCTTCGTGATGAAGCGTGTATTGTCTGTCGCGGCCGCTCTAATTCTGTTCGCAGCCGCTCCGGCCGGCGCGTGGGTCTCCCACGACGCCCGCGTCGCCGCCGTCAAGACCGCGACCGCGCCGCCGCTCGACGCATCCCTGACGGACCCGATCTGGCAGACCGCGCTCAAGCTCGACGGGTTCTACGATTACACGGCCAAGGCGCCCGCCCGGCTCGTTACCACCGCCTACGTGCTCTACGATGCCAAGAACCTGTACGTCGGCGTCAAGGTGCAGCAGGCGGGCGTCGCGATCACCGCGACCCAGAACGTCGACCACGCCGGCGTCGCGACCGACGATCACATCTCGGTCAACCTCGACACCGCCGGCAACGGCACGCGCGTCTATCAGTTCCGCGCCAATCCGAAGGGCGTCCACGACGAGTACTCGAGCGAGAACGCGCGCTACGCGCCGGACTGGACGTCCCTTGCGAAGATCTTCCCGAACGGCGACTACAACCTGCTCTTCGTCATCCCGTTCTCGGTGATCCGCGGCGAGAGCGCGCCGAGCCAGGACTGGCGCTTCGACGTCGTGCGGTTCATCGCTGCGACCAACGACGAATACACCTGGGCCTACGACGCGACCATGAACAGCGTCGGCTCGTCGCAGTACTGGCCGTATCTGACCGGCATCCGGATCGCCGCCGCCGCCACCCGCCCGCGCCCGCGCGCCGACATCTACGGTCTGGCCAGCGCGGGCCGAGACCGGCGCATCTTCCAGGACGGCATCGGAAGTTTCCGCGACACCGATCCGCGCAACTACGGCATCGACCTGACCTATCCGCTCACGAATACCTTGGCGTTCGTGGGCACCGCCAATCCCGACTTCTCCAACGTGGAGCAGGACCAGACCACCATCGCGCCCCAGGAGTTCCAGCGCCAGTACAGCGAGTACCGGCCGTTCTTCTCGCAGGGCGCGAACTTCCTCGGCGGCATCCCCAACATCAACATCAACAGCTATCAGACGCTGCTCTACACGCCCGCCATCGGCATCTTCAACCACGGCGAGAAGCTCGAGGGGACGATCGGCCAGAATTCGATCGGCATCCTCAACGTCGGCGGGAACGGTTTCAGCGATCGCGCGCTGGGCTACTCACACAACAAGACCGACAATTCGTTCAGCTACGGGATGCAGGCGGTCACGACCGATCGCACCGACGGCACCCGCGATACGGCCTACGGCTTCGGTGCGGCCACCACCAATCCGCACAGCGGCGCGCTGTTCTTGGCGAACTATCAGGCCGATCGCGGCACGGCCGTGACCGACCCCTCGCAGGCGAACGCGATCGCGATCGGCGGCGGCGTGCAGAACGCGACGTGGCTCGCGCTGGCGGATTGGAAAGATATCGGCCCGCAGTTCGCCCCGCAGCTCGGCTACACGCAGATCGCCGACATCCGCGGGCCGCAGGCCATCGTGCAGTACAACGGGACCGGGCGCAAAGGCGCGTTCCTCAAGGCCTATCAGCTCACGTTCGTCGGCGATACGTATCGCGACCGCGCGGGCGATACGCACGAGGCCGACTTCAACGGGAACGTCAACCTGACGTTCGACGACAACGTCACGTTCGGCTACGGCGACAGCGTGAGCGAGCTGCGCTTCCCCGGCATCGGCGTTCTGCCGTTCAACAGCCAGACGGTCGCGGTCGGGTACAAGGACGGCAGTCCGTCACCGACCGACGCGACCTACTCGTGGGGAGCGTTCGACGGCCTGTACCTCCAGCAGTTCTCCTCCTCGACCACGCGACAGTTCGGCCTCTACGGCATCTCGTTCGAATACGACGGATCGGTCGAACGGCGGACCGATCTCACCTACTTCCCCGCGCCGGACCGCGATACGCAGTGGCTGCGTCGCGTCTCCCTGACCCGGTCGTTCGGCAAGAACGCGAGCCTCGCGATCGGCCTGCGCGGGATCAACGGCGACGGCGGCTTCGCCGCGCCCGGCACGAATCTCGCGATCTCGTACCACAAGCGCTTCGCCGATCTGAACGAGGTGTATTTCGACTACGGGACGCCGGCGGCGACCAGCACGCTCAACCGCTGGATCCTCAAATACGTCTTCCACTTCGGCGGCGCCACCGGAACGTAGTATCATACGCGCATGAAGAGCCTGCGCATCGGTCTGAGCCACGGCGACGACGAACGGTACGGGAACTACCCTCAAGCGCTACGCCGCATCGGCGAACGCTTGGGCTACGACGTCGAGACGGTCTGGCTGCACGAGGCCGATGCCGGCCGGCTCGACGGCATCGTGTTCACCGGCGGCGAGGACGTCGATCCGGCGCGGTACGGGCGCGACGACGCGCGCGACCTGTGCGATGTCGACACCGGGCGCGACGCCTTCGAATGGGCCCTGCGCGACGCGAACGCGCATCTGCCGACGCTGGCCGTCTGTCGCGGCGCGCAGCTGCTCAACGTCTATCACGGCGGCACGCTGATCCCGCATCTGGCGACCGCCGACGATCACGTACGCCGCAACGGTGCCGACAGCGAACACGCGCTGGTCCCGATCGCCGGGAGTCTGCTCGAAGCCATGGCGAACGGCGATCCGCGCACCAACTCCTCGCACCACCAAGCCGTCGATCGGCTCGCGGCGCCGTTCCGCGCGACCGCGTACGCGCCGGACGGCACGCTCGAAGCCTACGAATATGCCGATCGCGACGCGCACCCGTTCTTTCTCGCGACCCAGTGGCATCCCGAGCGGATGCCCGAGCGAAGCCTCGGCGACGGGCCGATCGCGGCGTTTCTGACGGCGTGCGCGGAGGGCCCGGTCGCGCTATAGTGCCATAATAGCGGCACCTTCGGCGGCTTAATACGTTTCACGACAAACATCCTGACGGTGCGCATCGCGCGCCCCGTTTTCTATCGGCAGAGCGGGCGTTTCTCCGGGATGCCGATGCGGCGGGGAAAGCGTCCGTTCGTCTCCGCATCCTTGCGGACGAGCAGGATGCGGCGCTCGCCCTGGAGCGGAATTTCGTTCTCGAGGCGTCCGCCCAGGACGAGCGCGGCGTCCTCGGCCGCATTGCGCTCGCCCGGCTCGAAGGCGCCCCGCTGAAAGGCGCCCACGCCGCCGGGTTCCAGGAACGGCAGCACCAGCTCCAGGACGGTCGAGGTGCTCGAGACCGCCCGGGCCGTTCCCGAGGCGAACCGGCCGCGGAGATCCGGGTCGTGCCCGGCGACTTCGGCGCGTTCGGCGATCGCCCGGCCGCGGAGCCCGAGCGCAGCCAGCGTCTCTTCGAGAAACCGGGCCTTCTTGGCGGTGGACTCGATCATGGTGACGTGAAAACCGGTCGCGATCGCGAGTGGGATCGCCGGCAGGCCGCCGCCCGACCCGATATCGACGATCGAGTCGACCACGAAGGGGACGACCGTCAGGCAATCGATCAGGTGCGGTGCCAGCTCGTCCGCGGATTTGGCCCCGGTGAGATTGACCTTGCGGTTGGTCTCGAGCAGCCGCGCGCCGTATTCGGCCAGGCGCGGGACGAGCGGATCGGCCACCCCGCCCGCCTCCAGCAAGCGCGCAAGGGCGGACTCTTCGGTCGTCACGCCGGCACCGCGCCACGTTCGATCAGCATGCCCACGATCGCGATATCCGATGGCGTGACCCCGGGGATCCGGCCGGCCGCACCCAGCGTCCGCGGCCGCTGGGCCGCGAGCTTCTCCTTCGCCTCGAGGGAGAGCGCCCGAACGGCGCCATAGTCGAAGCCGTCTGGGATTTCGAGCCGCTCGTGCCGCGCGGCCCGCTCGACCGCGGCGGCCTCGCGCTTCACGTAGCCCTCGACCCGGACCTCGACCGCGACCCGCTCGCCGATCTCCGGTGCGAGCGGCGGCACGAACCGGCCGGCCACATCGCTGTAGGAAAGGGTCGGGCGACGCAAGGCGTCCGCGACGGTCGCCGCTCCGTCGAAGCGCTCCCCGCCGATCGTGCCGGCGCCGAGCTTGGTGCTCGCGGCCCGGCGTAAGCCGTCGTCGAGCGCAGCCCGGCGTTCCTCGAAGGCCGCCCAGGCGTTGTCGTCGACCAGGCCCATCGCGCGGCCGACCGGGGTCAGGCGCAGATCCGCGTTGTCGTGCCGGAGCAAGACGCGGTGCTCGGCTCGCGAGGTCAATAGGCGGTACGGCTCGTCGACCCCTTTGCCGACCAGGTCGTCGACCATCACGCCGATGTAGGCCTCATGGCGACCGAGACGCATCGGCGCCTTCCCTTGGGCAGCCCGGGCCGCATTGGTCCCGGCCACCAGGCCCTGCGCGGCCGCTTCTTCATATCCCGACGTCCCGTTGAGCTGGCCGCAATGGTAGAGCCCGGCGATGCGGCGAGTCTCGAGGGTATCACGCAGCTGGGTCGGCGGCACCATATCATATTCGACGGCATAGCCCGCCCGGAGCATCGTGCAGTCCTCGAGGCCGGGCAGGGTGTGGAGCATCTCCAGCTGGACCTCGGCCGGCAGCGACGTCGAGAAGCCGCCGACGTACAGCGTCGATTCGTCCCAGCCCTCCGGCTCGATGAACAGCTGGTGGGTGGGATTGTGGGCGAACTTGACGACCTTATCTTCGATCGAGGGGCAGTAGCGTGGGCCGATCCCCTCGATCAGGTCGAGCCCGTAGAGCGGCGATCGGTGCAGGTTCTCGCGGACCAAGGCATGCGTCCGTTCGTTGGTCTCCGTCACGTAGCACGGGAGCTGCGGGCCCGCGAAACCGGCGGCGCCGGCGAACGCGAAGCGGAGGGGCTCGGGACTCGGGTCCTGACGCTGCATCGCCGAATTGTTTACCGTGAAACGGTCGATCCGGGGCGGCGTACCGGTCTTGAGCCGCTTGGTCGGGAAGCCGAGCCGCCGCAGGGCATGAGCCAGACCCAGGGCCGGCGCCTCGCCGAACCGGCCGGCCGCCTCGGTATGCTCGCCCCGGAAGATCTTGCCGCCCAGAAAGGTGCCGGTCGCGAGGACGACGTGCGGCGCGTACCAGCGCGAGCCGTCGGCGCAGATGACCCCCCGGACGCGGCCCTCGCGGACGATCAGATCCTCGACCATGCCCTGCACGATTCGCAGGTTCGGCTGCGCGCGTAGCGCCGCCACCGCCCGGCGGGCGTACTGCGGCTTGTCCATGAGCTGGCGCAGGGCGCGCACCGCCGGCCCTTTGCTCTCGTTCAGGAACCGCGCGTGCAGGCTCGACCCATCGGCCAACTCGCCCATTGCGCCGCCCAACGCGTCGATCTCGCGGACGACCTGACCCTTGGCGCTCCCGCCGATCGACGGATTGCACGGCAGCGTGCAGATCTTCTCGGGATCCCCGGTCACCAGGATGGTCGGGACGCCGATTCGCGCGGACGCGCGAGCGGCCTCGACGCCGGCGTGGCCGCCGCCGACGACGAGTACCGCCGCATCATCGGCCCGGATCGCTTCGTGCATTGCGCCTCATTCTAACAAACCATGCCAAATCAAAGCTGTGATATAGTGGGTGTACATTATTATGTACACATCGATACCTGCATGAAAGCGATCTCGGCCCGCGCAGCACGAGCGGCCATCAGCGGACTGCTGGACGCGGCCGAGGCCGGAGAGAGTACGCTGATCATCCGCAACTCCCGGCCGGCGGCGGTGATCGGCCCGGTCCCGCCGGAAGGGCGCGGGTACGCGTACGACCCGGACGAGGTCCGCTGGTACCGGGCGCGCGGCGCGCGCCACAAAGTCGGGTTCCTGGGGGCGGCCAATGCGGCGTTCCTGGCCCTGCCGCGAGACGCACGGGCGCGTGCGCTGGACGCCGTCGCGGCTATTGCGAACGACGCGCCGGTGCTGATCGTGCGATCGAACGGAAGCGTCCCGGAGGATGGGTCAGGCGGCGACGGTTGAGTCGATGCTCTGGCCGAGCGCGCCGAGGTAGGCGCGCGCGAGCGCGCTGGCGCGGCGGAAGGCGAACACGTCCTGCGACGTCTCGGCCGTGAATCCGGGCGACCTATACGAGCCGCAGAACTCGAGCACGGTCTCGCCGTTGCCCGCATCGCGTGCCGTCAAGCGTCCCGCCGCGCCGGGAATGCCGACGCGCGCGTCCCACGCGCTCCACCAGCCGGGCTCGCCGGCGCCGATAGACGAGCGCTCATCGATCGCGACGGCTTGCGTGCGGGTCGCGCCGCCGGAGATCCGCACGCCGACCAGCATCGTTCCGCCGCTTGCCGCAAGGGCAGAGAGATACCGGCGGGCCTCCCCGACGGGTTGCCGTACGATGTGCCGTACGATGATGAGCGCCATGCGTACAACGTACCCGCCACGCGAAGAAGGTCGTGGGAAGAACGCGTTTATTTTCCGATACAAAAGCGCCCGAAAATGCCGTCAAGCAGCTCCTCGGTCGCCTCGTCGCCGGTGACGCGCCCCAACGCCGCGTAGGCGCTTTGCAGATCGCCCGCGACGAAGTCGGTGGCCTCGCCCCGTGCCAGCGTTTTGGCCGCTTCCCCGAGCGACCGCAGCGCGCCGTTGACCGCGTCGAATTCCAGCGCCGATGCGATATGCGGCCGTTCCAGGTCGGGAGCGCTTCCGCCCCAACCGACGCGCGCGATCGCCGCCCGGATCGCATCGAGCGTCGCGGCGTCGCGGACGCTCCCCACGACGCGCTCGCCCGCCACGTCGCACACGCCGGCTTCGCCGAGATCCGCCTTGTTGAAGAACGCGACGCGCGCGCGATCCTCCGTGCGCGCGAGCAGCGCCCGTGCCTCGGGCGCGAGCGGCTGCGAACCGTCGAACACGAGCACCGCCAGGCGCGCGCTCTGCAGGGCGCGCTGCGAACGTTCGATACCGGCCGCTTCCACGCGATCCGCGTGCTCGCGAATGCCCGCCGTATCGACGATCCGCACGCGCACGCCGTCGCTCGCGATCGACTCCTCGATGGTGTCGCGGGTCGTGCCGGCGATCTCCGAGACCAGGGCCCGTTCTTCGCCGAGCAGCGCGTTGAGCAGCGAACTCTTGCCGGCGTTGGGCGGCCCGACGATGGCGACGGTCACGCCTTCGCGCACCAATCGTCCGATCTCGCCGTCCGCGCGCAGCCGCTCCAACGCGGCCACGATCGCATCGATCTCCGCCCGCACGCGCGCCGGTTCGGGTTCCGGCACTTCGTCCGGGAAGTCGAGCGTCGCCGCCAGTTCTTCGAGCACGCTCGCCAGCCACGCGCGCAGCGCGCGCACCTCGTTCGCCAGTCCGCCGCCAAGATTGGCGAGCGCGGCCCGGGCGGCGGAGCGGCTCTCGGCCGCGATCAGATCCGCGACCGCGGCGGCGCCGTGCAGATCGAGCCGTCCGTTCAGGAACGCGCGCCGCGTGAACTCGCCCGCCGTCGCGGCTCGCGCACCGCACGCGACCGCCGCGCGCATCGTCTCGCCCGCCAGTACCGGCGAGCCGTGCAGCTGCAGTTCGAGCGTATCCTCGCCGGTGTAGGTATGCGGCGCGCGAGAGAGGATGGCGATGCCCTTGTCGATCGGATCGCCGCGCTCGTCGACGATCGTCCCGTAGGTCGCGTACCGTTCGCGCAACGGCTCGCGCGTCCGGAACAACCGCGCCGCCAGCGCCGGCGCGTCCGGTCCGCTGACGCGCACGATCGCGATCGCCCCGACCCCGGGCGCGGTCGCGATCGCGCAGATCGTGTCGCCGCGGTGGATCATGCGCCTCGAAGGGCGGCGAGCAAGCCGTTCGGATCGTCGGTGCCGAGCATCGTGTCGAGCTTCCCGTCGCGATGCAGCGCGACCGCCGAACCGAGCGCGACGTTCCACAGCCAGCCGCGCCACGTCAGGTGGATGCCGATCCCGTTGAACAGGCCGGGATCGGTGATCTCCTCCGCGACCAGGTCGGCACGTTCGATGCGGCCGCCCGGCCAGCCCGACCCGAACCACCAGCGCACGGCGCTCGCCGTCACCTCGACGGTCATCGTCGAGAAGACGAACGCGCTCCCTGCGACCACGAGCGGCACGCAGAGCACGATCGCCGTCAGCCACGCATCGCCGATGCCGAGCGTGGCGACGCCGGGGATCAACAGCGTCCCCGCCACTACCAGCATGAAGACGCGCATCC
>JANWKW010000183.1 GCA_025451135.1 Vulcanimicrobiia bacterium
GCTGCGATGCAGGTAGCCGAGCGCGCGCGCGACCTCGATCAGGATCGACGTCCCCGAACCGTTGTCGGTGACGCCGTAGACCCAGGCGTCGCGGTGCGCGCCGAGCACGACGGATTGCGTCGGGTCGCTGCCCTCGATGGTCGCCACCGTGTTCCACAAGGTCTCCACCTTGCGATCGAGATAGACGTCGAGTCGCACGTCCGCTGAGCTGACGCCGCCGCGCATGGTGGCCAGGATCCGGTTCGCGTTGAGCGCGCTGATGGGCAGCACGGGAATCGCGAGTCGCGGCGTGCCGAGGGAGCCGCGCTGCACGGCGCCGAGCGGACGGTTCGGGCCGTCCGGATAGCGGGCGCCGCGCGGATCGTCGGCCGGGTCGCTGAAGAAGATCACGCCGGCCGCGCCGGCGGACTGCGCGCGCCGCGCGAGGTCGCCGCGGAACTCCTTGCCGTACCGGACCAGCGCGATCGCGCCGCGCACGGCCATGCCGCGGGCGGCGAGCGCGGCATAGTCGGCGTCCAGGCCGTGGCCCGCGTCGACCACGCGCGCGGTCACGCTGCCGTTGCCGCTGCCGGCGTTGAACGGCAGGCCGGCGTCCTTACGCGTGCCGTCCGGATCGCTCGGGATCGGGACTTCGCGCAGTTCGAAGTCGACGCGCGGCGTCGTGAGCAGCGCGACCGCGAGCTTCGTCGGCGTGTAGACCTCGGCGGTGAACGGTTCGATGCGCGCGTCGAAGCCCGCGTCGCGCAGCCGGTCGCGCATCCAGCCGGCGACGTACCGGTCGGCGGCGGTGCCCGCGTAATGCGCGCGCTGGTCGATGAACGCCGACGAGTCGAGCGCCCCCTGCGCGCTCGGGATGTCGAGCAGGATCCGTTCGCGTTCGAGCGCGAGCGGTGCGGGCACCGCGCCGAGAGCGAGCGCGCACAGCGCGAGGACGGCGAGCGGACGGACGAGCGTCATCGAGAGTCTCCTTGGTACGCGAAGCAGTTCAACAAGCGCAGCGCCCGGGCATCCATGCCCTGGGCCGCGACCTTCGGGTGGGTCAGATAGAACAGCGCCATGATCGACAGGACGAATCGATGGCGGTCCGGATGGGGGAGCGATGCGAACCCCCGCTCGGCGTCGCCGGCGAGCCGCGCGAAGCGCTCGCGCATGCGCGCGTCGCCGCCGTCGAGCGAGGCCAGGTTGAGCTCGCGGTGTTCCCGGTCTTCGGAGTCGTCGATGAACGCGTCGAGCAGGACGTGCAGCGCCGCGACCGGCGGGAAGTAGGCGTCGTAGCCCGCGCCGATCGCCGCGCCTTCGCCGGCCATCGCGAGGAAGAGCGGCACGTAGACCTGCCACTGCGAGCCCGCGGCGGCCGCGAACTCGTACCACTCGAGCGCGGCGAATCGCTCGCGGTTGCGATCGTACCAAGCGATGCAGGTCTCTTCGCGTTCGCCGGGCGGCAGATGTTTGAACGTCTGCAGATCCGCATAGAACGCGACGGCCTCGGCGAAGAGCGGCGCGAGCGCGGGCAGATCGGCGAGCCCCCGCAGTCCCGACCGGGTGCGCTCGACCAGCCAGCGCAGGTAGCCGCCGTCGCCGCCGCTCGGCCCGTCCGCGTAGTAGTCTCCCGGCTCGCGATCCGGATCGAGCGCGTCGGCGAGCGCCCGATGCAGCGTCGGATAGGCGGCCGGCGGGACGTCGGGGTGGCGGTCGCACAGGTTGTCGAGGAAATCGTAGATGGTCTCGAGCGGCGCGACGATCGCGACGTACGCTCGCTGCAGATCGGGCGGCAGAAACGTCGCCAGGATGCAGGCGCCGGCGACGTGATAGGCCTTCTGCTCGGCCGACGCGACCGCTTCGGCGCGCAGCCGCTCGTCGGGGATCGCTTCGGCGCGCGCGCGGATCGCCGCGAGGGCGCTCGCCGCCTGCGGTACGACGGTCCGCAGGAAGCGCAGCAGCGTCACGAACGGGCCGGGGCCGCCGCGCAGGAGAAAGCGCAGGCGCTGCGGCGAGCCCAGCACGTGGCGCACCGCCCAGCGGATGTCGTCCTTCACGCTAGATGCCGCCGACGAACCGGCCGGGATTGAGCGTGCCGTTCGGATCGAACCGGAGCTTGAGCGCGCGCATCTTGTCGATCGCGGCCGGCGGCGCGCCCCAGACGTTGAGGTTGGATCGTCCGGCGAAATCGCCCGCGATCACCTGCGCGTCGGGGACGTCGTCGTGGAGCGCGTCGTCGAAGATCTCGATCTTGGCGGTGAATCCGCGCGCGTCGGGGTCGCTGACGCGGAGGATGGCGTCGCCGTTCATCACGTCGCAGATCGAGTCGGCCCGGAGTTCGAAGCGACGCGCGAGGGCGCGCATCGCCAGCGCCCGGCCCTCGACGTCGCTCGGGTCGCCGGCGGAGCGATAGGTGATCGAACGCTCGTCGACGGTCGCGACGTAGGCGTCGCAGAGGCGCTCGAACGCCTCGTTCGCGCCCGCATCGACCACGTGGGTCTCGGGGACGCCGGCCTTGCCGAGTCCCGAGCGCAGGTCGCGGGTCGCGCGATCCAGGAAGGCGTCGGAGCCCTGCATCAGCACGAACAGGCGGCCGTCGTCGCCGTCGTGCCCGCCGAACTCCTTGGCGAACCCCTCGATCCAGAACGCTGCGGCCGGCGTCGCGGTCATCGACTGGAGCTGCGCGAAGGCGCGCGGGCGCGAGTCGAGCGGCAGCGGATGATGGAACCCGCGCGAGGCCTTCGGCGCGGGCAGCGTCTTGAGATTGACGGACACGAGCACGCCGAGGGTGCCGCACGATCCGACGTAGAGCTTGCTCATATCGTAGCCGGTCACGTTCTTGACGACCATGCCGCCGGCGTTCGCCAGCGTCCCGTCGGCCAGCGCGATGCGGCTGCCGATCACGTAGTCGCGCGTGCGCCCGAACAGGTGCCGGCGCGGGCCGCCCCAGCCGGCCGCGAGCGTGCCGCCGACGGTCGCCTTCTTGCGGAGCGGCGCGTCGAGCGGGACGAACTGGTCGTACGCCGCGAGCGCGTCCGAGAAGGCGCGCAAGCTCATGCCGCACTGGACCGAGGCGGTCAGATCTGCATGCTCGTGCGCGAGCATGGCCTTGAGCTTGGCCGTGCTGACGTGTAGGTCGCCGGCCTGCGCCGGGAGACCGATGCCGCGCAGCGTGCCGGCGCCGTCGACGCTGACGGCCCGTCGGTCGCGATCGCAGCTCGCCAGCAGCGCCGCGAGCTCCTCGGCCGAGGCCGGCGCGAGGCGTTCGATCGTCTCGCTCACGGACGCAGCTCCGCGCACGAGGCGCCGCGCGGGAAGATCTTGTCCGGATTGAAACGGCGCCCGGTGTCGAAGACGTCGCGCAGGCGCAGCATCGTGTCGATATCGGCGTCGTCGAAGATGCGCGCCAGCGTGTCGCGCTTCTCGAAGCCGATGCCGTGCTCGCCCGAGATCGTGCCGCCCAGGTCGACGGCCGCCGAGAGGATCTGATCGCCGGCATCGACCACCGCCGCGACCTGACGCTTGTCGCGCTTGTCGTACATGATCAGCGGGTGCAGGTTGCCGTCGCCGGCGTGGAAGACGTTGCCGATGGTCAAGTCGTGCGCGGCGGCGGCTTCGTCGACCAGCTTGAGCATCTTCGGAAGCTTGGTGCGCGGCACGACCACGTCTTGCAGGTACGTATTCGGCGCGATCCGCCCCGCGGCGCCGAACGCCCCCTTGCGCGCCGCCCACAGCCCGTCGCGTTCGGCCTGGGATCTCGCGGTGCGCCAGGTCAGCCCGCCGTTGGCCTTGCAGATCTTCTCGATGGCGCGCTCGCAGTCGTCCATGTCGTCCTCGAAGCCCGCGTTCTCGATGAGCAGCAGCGCTTCGGCGTCGACCGGAAAGCCGGAGTGGAACGCGGCCTCGACCGTCCGGATCATCAGCCCATCCATCATCTCGAGCGCGGTCGGCACGATGCCGTGCCCGACGATGGCCGAGACCGCTTCGGAAGCCGCTTCGACGTCGCCGAAGGTCGCGACCCAGACGCGGGTCGCCTCGGGCAGTCGCAGCAACCGCACCCAGGCCGAAGTGACGATGCCGAGCGTCCCTTCGCTGCCGACCAGCGCGCCGGTCAAGTCGTAGCCCGCGTCGTCGAGCGAGGTGGTATAGACCTCGCCGGTGTCGTCGACCAATTCGAGGGCGAGCACGTGGTTGACGGTCGTACCGTACGTCAGGCAATGCGGTCCGCCCGCGTTGGTGCCGATGTTCCCGCCGATCGTGCACGCCTTTTGCGATGAAGGATCGGGCGCGTAGAACAGTCCCGCCCCGGCGACCTTCTTGGAGAGATCGAGATTGATCAGCCCCGGCTGGACGCGGGCGCGCCGGTTGCGCGGATCGAGTTCGAGCAGGCGGTTCATCCGCGCGAACGAGACGACGACGCCGCCGGCCGCGGGGATCGCGCCGCCGCACAGCCCGGTGCCGGCACCGCGCGCGACGATCGGCTCGCCGCACGCGCGGGCGAGCCGGACGATCGCGGCGACGTCGCGGGCGCTCGTCGGCAGGACGACCGCGGCCGGAAGCCGCGATTCGGAGTACGCATCGAAAGCGTAGACCGCCAGATCTTCGGGCGCCGTCTTGACGGCGTCCGCGCCGAGCGCGTCCGCGAGCCGTTCTGCGAGCATCACGGTTCTGTTGGCAGATGCTCGGGAGAAGCCCTGGGAGCAGGAGGCGGCGCCCGCTCGCCTCAAAGGTCGACGCTGACGATGTTTCTCTTCGGCCGCAAGAAGACCCCGAAACCGGCGAAGGCGGCGCCGGCGGCTTCGGACCAAAAACGCTCGGCATTCCGGATGCCGGTCTCCTTCGACGTCCTCTACGCGCTCGAGGGCCGTCGCGGGCGCCGGCGCGCCTCGGCCAACGATCTGTCCGCAGGCGGTCTGCGGCTCGCGACCGACGAGGACCTGATCGCGGGCTCGGTGCTGACGCTCGATTTCCATCTGCCCGACGAGTTCCTCGCGACGATGGTGGTCGAGAAAGAGGTCTACGAACAGACCCCGTTCGGCCTACGCCCCGAGACGATCAAGGTCGCGCCGCCCGGCTTCGATCCGGTCCACGTCGAGGCGAAGGTGCTGATGCCGTTCTTCGACCGCGAGGCGCGGACGTTCGCGTACGGCATGCACTTTCTCGACCTCGAGACGCGGGTCGAGGAGGAGCTGCAGCGGTTCATGCATCTTTGGCAGATCAACTACTTGCGGGAGCGGCGGGGCGAGGGCTAAGCGTCTTTTCTCCGGCGGGCGGGTTCCTCGGTGCGGGGGGGGGGCGCGCCCGGACGGTGGTCGGGGGCCCCGCCGGGCCCCGCCCCCGCGCGAGGTTTTTAAAAACGACCAAAGGAA
>JANWKW010000184.1 GCA_025451135.1 Vulcanimicrobiia bacterium
GCGCGGGCGTCGCCAGCTTTCCGGAGCCGGTATCGGCGAGCAGCCGGACCGCGATCGTCTGGGCGTTCGAAGCCGGCAGTTCGTCGACCGGATCGCCGGCAGGCGCCGGTCCGAGAGGCGTGCCGCGCGCCGCTCCGGCCAGGGTCGGATCGAGGTCCACCCACGCGCCGCCGATCTGCGCTTGGAGCCACCAGTGGTCGCGCACGTTCGCCATCAGCGGCGCGGTGCCGTCGCCCGTCGCAAGCATGCTGCCTTTGCCCGCCAACATCGAGGCCGCGGTCGCGGCCTGCTGTCGCGCCGACGCGAGGCCGGCCGCGATGGCGTCTCTGGCCGCTTGCGTCGCGACGATCGCCTTCGGATCGACGGGCGTGGCCGCCGTCGCGGACGCGACGATCTTGGCGGCGTCGGCGTCGGCGAGGGGCGCGTGGACGTAGCGCGACGGAACCGATCGGGCGGCGAGCAGGTCGTGCAGCAGCGCGGCCTTGTCGGCGGGAGACCCGGCCTTGCTCGCGAGCGTGCCGCGCGCGCCGCGCATCTCGCCCGCATAGGCATCGGTCTTGATCACGTCGCGCACGAACGCGAACGCTGCGTCGGGCGAGGTGAAGGTCGCGGCCGCGGCAGCCACGTCGTACGAGGTCGCAGGCAACTGCTTGCGTAACGCGGCGAACTTGGCGAGACGATCGTTGAGGAACGGCGAGAACGTCTTGCAGCCGTCGCTCGCGGCCGGCGACGGCGTCGCGGTGGCGGGCGCGCCGCCGCCCATCGCCGCGCCGAACCCGCCCATGTTGTCCTGCGCGCCGGAGCCCATCTTCGAGGCCGCTCCGGCGCCGGGCGCCCAGCCCTCGATGCCGGCCAGCGCGTCGGGTTCGTCGGACGGCGGGCACGGCGCGGCGACGAACATCGTGGATCGGTCGGCCGCGATCGCCGCGCCGCCGTTCCCGCCCGAACATCCGGCGAGGAGGCTCGTGGTGGCCGCCAGCAGCAGCGCGATCGCGCGTTTCATCGGATCCCTCACAGCCGCAGCAGCTCGACGCGGCGGTTGAGGGCTTTGCCGCCGGCGGTCGCGTTGGACGCGACCGGTCTGGTCAGTCCGAAGCCCTTGGGCACCAGTCGCGATGCGGCGATGTGGTAGCGATGGATCAGATCGTTCACGACCGACTGCGCGCGCGCTTGCGAGAGCTTCAGGTTGTAGGCGGCGCCGCCGTCCGAATCGGTGTGGCCCTCGATCTGGAAGCGCAGCGTCCGGTCCGCGTTCATCAGGTCGGCGATCTCCTTGATCACCGGTTCCGAGCGCGGCTGGATCTTGGCGCTGTCGTAGTCGAAGTGGATGCCGTAGAGCCGGATGCGGCGCTGCTTCTTCGGGATCTTCTTGAGCGGCGCTTCGCCGTTGAACGTGATCGCCGCTTGCGACGTCTTGCCGTCGTCGCCGGTCGCGACGACCGTCACGGCGTACGTCCCGGGCGCGGTCGTCTTGGGGATGGTGACGGCGACCTTGAGCGGCTGCGTACCGCCGTTCATGTCGAACGCGGGCGCGTCGATCGACGGCGAGAACGGGCCCTGGGCGGCGACCGTGACGTGGCCTTTCCAGCCCTGGTTCGCGAGCACTTCCATCGGGAAGCTCATGCTCTGCGCCTTGCCGGCGGTGAAGGTCGCCTCGCGATCGGGTTGGAGCACGAACGACATCGAGACCTTGACGTTGCAGGGCAGGTCGGCCGGGATCGGCAGGTTCAACTCGAAGTCGCGCAGGCGCTGATACTCCGGGATGCTGCTGTCGTCCTCATCGAAGCCGTCGTAGACGAAGAACCCCTTGCCGTAGGGCGCGTACATCTGCATGAAGCCGTTGACGTCGTTCGAGTTGGTGCCGAACAGATGGCCGCACCAGTGGTCGTCCTTGGTCACGGTCGTGTTCGCGTCGCCCAGCTGGTTGCCGTCGTTGGCGGCGTAGGCGGCCGCGTCGAGGAAGCGCTTGGCATCGCTCTTGTCGAGCGATCCGAGATCGTCGGACTCGACCTCGATCAGCCGTTTGCCGTGCGCGCCGCCCGCGCCCGGATTGTCGGTGACGAATTGATACGGCAGGAAGCCGTAGTGCGTCGTCTTGCCGCACATGTCGGAGTCGTACATCGTGGCGACGTGGCCGGCTTCCACCCAATCGTCGAGCAGCTTGCCCTGGGCGGGCGAGATATAGTCGTCGCTCGTGCAGACGCCGTTGAAGACGACCACGTCGCTGGCCGCGAGCACGTCCGCGTCCAGGAATGCGGCCGGGATGTGCGCGATCCGGTAGTGCTTGAGCGCCGCGTCGTACTCGGTCCCGAGCGGATAGGGCGTCTTCTTGGCCTCCGAATCGAGCACGGTGATGCGGCGCGTGCCGGTGCCGATCGGCGGCTCCGGATAGCAGTACTTGGGCCGCGCGGTCGTGGCCGTGTAGTGGATGGGATCGTTCTCGGCGCCCTCCCACCCGATCATCTGCGTGCCTTCGTCGTTGATGACGAGCCGGCCGGGCGTTCCGTCGTGGTGATAGGCGACGGTTCGACCGTCGGTCACCGTCCCGACGCTCGTGTTGCCCGACTTCTCGGCGTAGCAGTGGAAGAGCGCGATGCCGTCGCCGACGCTGATCGCGCGCACCAGCCACGGATCGTCGGAGGTATCGAGGTTGTTGTCCTTGCCGGCCTTGTAGGGATGGTCGTGTTCGACGAAGATGCCCGAGACCGGTGCCGCGGTGCGCAGCGGCAGCGTGCCCGTCAGGACGACGCGGTCGAGTCCCGTGCCTTTCGGGCTCGCGTAGGTCAGCCGGACCCAGCGCGCTTGGGCATTCGGCTTGAGGCCGACCACGGCGCGGTCGCCGCTGGGCGAATCCAGGGTGCCGCCGTCGCTGAAGCCGTCCGTCGCGCTGGTGGTGGAGAAAGCGACGGTCAGCGAGTGCTTGGGATCCTGCGGGTCCTTGGGATCGGTCGCGTCGAGGGTCGCCTCGACCGAGGCGATCGTCTCGACGGTCGGGAGTTCGTAGACGAAGACGTACGGCGGCGAGCCGCCCTCGTTGAAGCTCGGGCCGTCGTGGACGACCTCGTCGGGATCGTTCTCGAGATTGGCCGGATACGAGACGACCCGGGCACCGTTGTTGACGGAGAGCAGGTTCGGGTCGGGCACGGGAGTCGGCGCCGGGGTGGCCGTCCCGCCCGGCTCGATCGAGGCCGGCTGGCCCGTCCCCGTGGACGGAGCCTCCGCGGGTGACGCCGAAGCGGCCGGCGGCGCGCTCGGGCCGGTCTGGGCGGATTGCCCGCCGCCGCCGCACGCCACGAGGGCGAGGAGGGTCGTCAAAGCCGCGAATTGCGATACACGTCTCATCGAGGCGACACTACCCGCATCGACCCCCCGGCGCCTTCCGCCCTAGACCCAAATGCCCAGGCGTGCTATACTCGCGCGGTTGTTCACTTCATCTCGCACGAGGCGGGATGCTATGGTTCGAACCGGCCGCATCGCCACGAGGGCAGCGCGACCCGGACCAGCAGAAAGGTCTCTTTCCCATGTCCGTCATCACCATGCGCGAACTGCTCGAAGCGGGCGTGCACTTCGGTCACCAGACGCGTCGCTGGAATCCGAAAATGAAGCCGTACATCTTCCAAGAGCGTAACGGCATCTACATCATCGATCTCGCCCAGACCGTGCAGAAGATGCGCCTGACCTACGAAGTGGTCAAGCAGCTCTCGCGCGCCGGTAAGGTCATCCTATTCGTCGGCACCAAGAAGCAAGCGCAGGACGTCGTCAAGGACGAAGCCGAGCGCGCCGGCACCTACTTCGTGAACCAGCGCTGGCTGGGCGGCACGCTCACCAACTTCGCGACGATCCAGAAGCGCATCGCGCGCCTGCGCGAGCTCGAGAACATGAAGGCGCAAGGCGACTTCGACCGCCTCCCCAAGAAGGAGGTCTCGAAGCTCCAGGACGAGCTCAACAAGCTCGAGCGCTTCCTCGGCGGCATCAAGGATATGCACCGCTTGCCGGACGCGATCTTCATCGTCGATCCGAAGAAGGAGCGCATCGCGGTCCTCGAGGCCAAGAAGCTGAACATCCCGATCATCGCGGTCATCGATACGAACTGCGATCCGGACGAGATCGCCTACCCGATCCCGGGCAACGACGACGCCATCCGCGCCGTCAAGCTGATGGTCGGCAAGATCGCCAACGCCATCATCGAGGGCCGGACCGAGAGCGAGTCGTCGTACGACACGGACGCGGCCTACGCCGAAGCGCCGGCCTACGAAGAAGCCGCCGAACCGACCCTGGCCGAAGCCGAAGCCGCCCGCGCGTAAGCGCGGGCTCTAGACCCTCCCACACCCGTCCGAGCACAGCTGGAGTAATTCACCGTGTCGACCGCTACCTACCAACCCAAAGCCGACGAGATCAAAGCCCTTCGCGAAGAGACCGCCGCTCCGATGATGGACTGCCGCAAGGCCCTCATCGAAGCCGGCGGCGACATCGCCAAGGCCAAAGAAGTGCTGCTCGCGCGCGGCGCCGCGGCCGCCGAGAAGAAGGCCGAACGCAGCGCGAACGAAGGTCTGGTGACCGCCTACGTCCACGCCGGCGGCAAGATCGGCGTGCTGGTCGAAGTCAACTGCGAGACCGACTTCGTCGCGCGCAATCCGAAGTTCGGCGAACTCGGCCGCGATATCGCGATGCACATCGCGGCCATGTCGCCGCAGTACCTGGATCGCGAGAGCGTCCCGGCCGGCGTCCTCGACGGCGTCAAGACCGAACTCGCGGCCTCGGTGCCGCCCGGCAAGCCGGCCGACATCGTCACCAAGATCGTCGACGGCAAGCTCAACAAGTGGTACGAGGACCACGTCCTGCTCGACCAGCGCTTCGTCAAGGACGACGCCCTCTCGATCAACGACCTCATCAATGCCGCGGTCGGATTCCTCGGCGAGAAGATCAAGGTCCGCCGCTTCTCCAAGTTCGCGCTCGGCGACGACCAACAATAAAGACGACTCCGTGCAAAAATCCGCAAGCCCGCCTCCGAGCCGCGTTCGCAGCGCTTCCTTCGTTGCTCATCGGTCACGACGCCCCGACGTCGCTCCCTCTTCGCGCCTCGGAATCGCTACAAACGCGACTCGGATCCGGGCTCGCGGCTTCTGCACGAAGTCGTCATGAACGCCTCCCCCAAATATCGACGCATACTGCTGAAGATCTCGGGGGAGGCGTTCTCCGGGACCGAGACCGGCGTCGACGTGAACACGACGCGCGCGATGGCCGAGCAGATCGGCGAGGTCGCGGCCGACGGCGTCTCGATCGCCGTCGTGGTCGGAGGCGGCAACATCTGGCGCGGCAAGGTCCACGAAGAGGCCGGGATGGATCGCGCGACCGCCGACTACATGGGCATGCTCGCGACCGTCATCAACGCGCTCGCCCTCCAGGACTCGCTCGAACGGATGGGCGTCGCCTCGCGCGTGCAGACCGCGATCGCGATGCACCAGATCGCGGAGCCGTACATCCGCCGCCGCGCGATCCGTCACTTGGAGAAGGGCCGGGTCGTGATCTTCGCGGCCGGCACCGGCAACCCGTACTTCACCACCGATACCACCGCAGCGCTGCGCGCGGTCGAGGTCGGGGCGCAGGCCATCCTCAAGGCGACCAAGGTCGACGGCATCTACACGGCCGATCCCAAGAAGGATCCGGCCGCCACCCGCTTCGACCATCTCGACTACATGGACGTGCTCCAGCGCGGCCTCGAGGTGATGGACTCGACCGCGATGGCGCTCTGCATGGACAACCGCCTGCCGATCATCGTGTTCGACATGGCCAATGCGGGGAATATCCGCCGGGTGGTCTGGGGCGAGAACATCGGCACCTTCGTCGGTAAGGATATCGTGCCGGTCTCCGCGCAATAACGTCCTTCCAGCACTTTCCGGGAGATACCATGAGCACCGACTTCAAAGACGTCGAAGCGAAGATGAGCAAATGCGTCGATGCGACGCGGGCCGAGTTCTCGTCGATCCGCACCGGCCGGGCCACCCCGGCCCTGCTCGACCGCCTGCACGTCGAGGCCTACGGCAACTCGGTCCCGCTCAAGCAGGTCGCCGGCGTCTCGGTCCCCGACTCGCGGACGCTGGTGATCTCGGCCTACGACAAGGGCGTCGTCCCCGACATCCGCAAGGCCATCGAGAAGAGCGACCTCGGCCTCACCCCCAACGTCGACGGCCAGAGCATCCGCCTGAGCGTCCCGCCGCTCAACGAAGAGCGCCGCAAAGACCTCGTCAAGATCATCAAGAAGAAGGCCGAGGACGGCAAGATCGCGGTCCGCAACGTGCGCCACAAGGCCCACGACGATCTCAAGACCCAGCTCAAGAACGGCGAGATCACCGAGGACGCCAACAAGCGCTCGCAGGACACGCTTCAGAAGCTGACCGACCGCTTCACCAAAGAGATCGACGCGCTGGTCCTGAGCAAAGAAAAAGAAGTGATGGAGGTCTGATCATCTCCGATCTAGCGGAGCCCTCGGATCTGGTCATGATGACCGACGTGCAAGCGCGGCGCGCCGTAGGCGATCGCCGCGTTCGCATATCCGTGCTGGCGCCCGTCGGGCAGTGGTACGGGGTCGGCGATCTGCGCGTGCTGCGCGTCCGCGCCGAGGGCGACGACGCGCTCGCGCTGACGCTCGGCTACGCATCCTACGAACGCGGGCCGCAGGCATGAGCGCCCGCACCGACGGCCCGGCCCACGTCGCGATCATCATGGACGGCAACCGCCGCTGGGCGCGCTCGCGCAATCTGCCGGCCATCGAAGGCCACCGGCGCGGCATCGTCGCCCTGCGCGAGGTGCTGCAAGCCGCCAAGGACGAGGGCGTCAAGCACCTGACCGTCTACGGCTTCTCGACCGAGAACTGGTCGCGCGAGAAGAACGAGATCTCGCTGCTGTTCGAGCTGTGCGTCTTCTTCGCGCGCAGCGAGCTGGCCGAGCTGCAGCGCAACGGCGTCCGCGTCCGGATCCTGGGCGCCTGGGAAGAACTGCCGGAGCGCTCGCGCGAGGCGCTGCGCTCGCTGCAGGACGCGACCGCCGGCAATACGGGCGTGCAGCTGAACCTGGCGGTCAACTACAGTTCGCGCCTCGAGCTCGAGC